>JAHDWY010000798.1 GCA_023384315.1 Candidatus Hydrogenedentota bacterium
CCCCAATCCCTATGCGGAAATTTACGAATATCTGACAAAGAAGCACGCGTGGTAAGGCATCATGATACCCGGTAAGGTCATCGGACGGTTGGTCGCCAGCCATCGGCTGGACGCATTCAAGGGCGTGAAGTTCCTAATCGTCCAGCCCATTGACGAGCGCAGCGAGGCGGTGGGCCGGCCCGTCATCGCCTGCGATGCGATTGGCGTTAACGTCGGTGAGCGGGTCTTCATGGCCCAGGGCCGCGAGGCGACCTTCCCGTTGCCGGATCAGTTCAACCCAGCGGACCTGACTATTGTGGCGATTGTGGATGAAATTACCAATTAGCTGGCTTTATGCCGAACCATTGTCACCTATCCGGGGTCAAAAACGTCTAAGTGATAGACGACCGCGAATCTAACCCATTGCAGAGGGAGTGTAAACGAGCTGATGTATGACGGGGCAACCATCTGTGCATTCTTTGTCGTCTTCGCTTCCCTATACCTAACTTCGGAATATTGGCTACGCGTACTTCAGAAATGGGTGCCGTCCAGGACGCTGCAATATGCCCTCGGGTTCGCGATCGCACACGCCTTGTTCTTCCTGATCCTTTTATGGGACGGCGCGATCCTGTCACATGATGCAATTGCGTGGCAGGGCATATTGCTGATGTCGGTCGATTTACCCGCAATCTTCGTTTGCGCTCTAATCGGACATTTTGGGAATCTGCCATTCTCTCCGGTGCTCTGGGCTCTCGCAGTCCTGATCGCCGGCGGAATTCAATGGTTTCTTGCGGGCGCCGTTTATGGAGCCACTAGCGGCTGGTTAATGCGCGCGAAGCACGGGGCACGGACCCAGGAAAGACCCATCACGTGAAACTTGCCCGTGTCGTCGCTCAGGTGATCGCCACCCAGAAGCACCCTTTCTACGAGGGACAGATGACCTTCATGGTGAAACACGTAAATCTCGACCGCCAGGAAACCGGCGCCCCCTTCGTCGCGGTGGACCGGGTTCAAGCCGGGGTGGGGGATTTGGTACTGTTAATGCAAGAAGGCAGTTCCGCGCGGCACATGTTCAATGAACCCGAAGCGCCGGTGCGGAGTACTATTGTCGGTATCGTGGACCACGTGGAGTTGGCGGATTGATGACAGAACTGGAACTTCGCAAGGTGATTTGCGAGGCGGGACGGCGGCTGTACGAGAAGAATCTCGTCGCCGCCACGGACGGAAATATCAGCGCGCGCTTGGCCCCTAATCGTTATCTTTGCACGCCCAGCGGGGTTTCCAAGGGATACATGCATCCCCGAGACCTCGTGATTGCCGACGGCAAGGGCAACAAGATCGCGGGCGAGGGACGAGTCACTTCCGAGTTCTTTACGCATTTGGCGGCCTACGAGGAACGCCCCGAGATGAGTGCCGTCGTACACGCCCATCCGCCTAAAGCCATTGGTTTTACCCTCGCAGGTGTGTCCCTCGCCGACTGCGTCCTCCCCGAGGTCGTGTATACCATCGGAGGCGTGCCCACGACCGAGTACGCCACCCCGGCCACCCCGGAGGGCGGCAAAGTCATCCGTGAACTCATTCGCCAGTGCGACGCAGTCCTCATGGACCGCCATGGGGCCTTGACGATTGGCGTGAGTGTGATTGACGCGCTCCACAAAATGGAAAAGATCGAACATGCGGCGGAAACGCTGCTGACGGCCCACCTCTTGGGCAAAGTCCGCAGGCTTGAGCGCGACGAAGTGCAGAAACTTTACCAGGTTCGCGACGCCTACGGCGTCTCGGGAAGAGCCTTCAAGTGTGCGGAATGCGGGTGTACGGAACCCACGCGAGAATCGTCTAGTAGCTCGGATGCACTGGATTGCGCGGTGGCCGAAACCTTGGATGTGCTGGGTCGCGGGTAGCAGAGAACGGACTGCAACTTTTGCACATTAAACGGAATTAAGCGTATATAGAGAGTTACTAGTTTGCGAAAGAATCGCTTGTTTTTTTGGGGGAACTCCGGTACTATAAGCGTGTTACAGGCAGGGTTCGGGTTCGCGCGCGTGCACGGTAAGGTGTTGAGTTGATAACAGTTAGCGGGGTCCGGATTTCCAGATGCGGGCCCGTTGTGCATTTGACCGAATGGTGTAGAATGGCACGAGAGGATCTCGTGTAAAGCGATACGCGAACGCAGGCGCAGGTGTCGAGGGCGACCT
>JAHDWY010000799.1 GCA_023384315.1 Candidatus Hydrogenedentota bacterium
CGGTGTCTCGCGGAAGTACGGCTCCCGGACCTCGTGGGCGTACGTTGCGAGCAACGACTCGATGACGTCGCCCATGCCAGGAGGGCGGTCGGCGGGATTCTCCTCAAAACACCAGCGCAGCAAATCGACCAGCTTTGGGGGCATCTCCGGAATGGCGTCATGCTCGGGGCCCAAGACGAGGTATTGCTCAAGCGCCTGCCCCGCCGATTGGCCCGCCATCCAGGTCACATCGCCGACGAACATCTCCAATACCGACACAGCCCAGCTCCAGGTGTCGGTTGCGAAGGTCAGTTTACGGCGATGGGCCTGCTCCGGTGAACAGTAGGCAGGAGTTCCCCGGGAACCGATCCCGCGAGGGGCGCGGACGCCGCCCTCCCCCTCGCTGGATGCCAGCGTCATGGCGCGAGACAGACCAAAGTCTGTGACCTTCGCGACGCCGTCCTTCGTCATCAGCACGTTCAGCGGCTTGACGTCCTGGTGCAGCAAGTTTTGCGCGTGGGCATAGCGTAGCCCCCACGCAAACTGCAAGGCCACGTCCAGCATGCGTTTCAAAGCCACGTCGCCGCGGTATAGCAGACGCTTGTAGATCCAGGTGGTTAACGTGCCGCCGTCGACGTATTCGGCGAACACGTTGGGAATCCCATCGATGCGGCGAACGTAATAGCAGCTCGCAATATTGGGATGGAGTCCAAGATTCACCCAGGTCTCGCATTCCTGCTCGAACAGCCTGGCGCCTTTTTCGCTGGCGATTACTTCCGGCTTCGGCCGTTTTACCGCGAGGTCGAGATCCCAGCCCCGGTGATGGACCAAATAGACGTGACCCATCCCGCCCCGGGCAATGAGGCGGCGCACCTCATAGACGCCCAGTAAGACCTGGCCTTCGTGCCACTCCTGTGCCGCATCGGATGCTGTCGGTTTCGCCATGCACTCCCCAGCAGGGCATTCACCCCGATCCCCGTTTTCCAAAACGCGCCGCTCGGAGAAAACATCGTACCACAGCTTGCAAAGCAACAACATTCGAGATCCGAACTCCGGATCTGCACGTTCGCGTCGCGGTGCTCGGCTCGTCGTCTGCCTGGCCTATTGCCGGTTGTCTGTATACCTACCCGTAGCGCCTCCACGCAGTGCGCCCTTCGAGGAGGCCGTCGACGATGAAAGTCACATGACTCGACCCGCGCCGCGAATCCGGTAATATCGTTGAAGCCATCAAACGTTATGAAGCGGTAATCCTGGGAAAGCGCGGTAAGAAAATGGGATCCGGCGGAATCACGGACCTGGGTGACATCGTCATCAACTAAATGGGCAAAAGCGACTGGCAACCGCGATTAGTCTCTCTGGCGCGCGCGTGACGAACCTTCGCGAAGTCCTTTGTGATACCACCTTGCCTTCTTCATCCATACACTTTCCCCGACGAGTTTTCACCTCGGCCAAATCGTCAGCGCTTGCTCGCCTCCTCCGGGCAATTCAAACGGTCCTGGATACGGATTCTCCGCGTCACGCGGATTGCCAAAGTAGTCGGTGTCGAGCCGGATGGGAGCGCCGTCCGGCAGCTCGTAGGGCACGCCGGGGATCTTGGCGCGGCCGAGAAGCTCGGTCGTCACGAGGGGGTGCTCATTCGCTGTACCCCACGCTTTGTCAAAGATGAACTGGAGGTTCAGCGATGGTCCCGCTGACTTTAGATCGAGTTTGGGATCGAAATCTGGCAACACGATTGGAGCAACTTCCCGCTTCGGCGGCGCTGCGCCCATGAGGAAGACATTGCCGGCCATGAACGTGGGCGTCGCGACGTCGTCGTAGCCCGCGAGGCCGTCGTGGCCGACGAAGATGTTGTTGTAGAAGCGATCGTCGCCGCCCTGAATGTTGATGAGTCCGGCGACTTCGGTGGAGTGCGCGGGATGGTAGGGCGTCTCGCGGCTCGATTCGGAACGCAGCACGATTCGGCCCGCGATGAGGTTGTGCGCGTAGGCGCCGCCTTCGGACATGTTCAGCAGGGCCGTTTCAGACAGCATAAGATTGTGGTCTACGAGGAAGGGCCCGTGATTGACCTCGACGAAGAGATCTTCGCCGATGTTTTCGTAGAGCACGTTGCGGGTAACGCGCGATCCCTGGTTCATCCAATCCAGCCAGATGCCGCGGATGGTGCGGTAGATCCGGTTTTCGCTGATCTCCGTA
>JAHDWY010000017.1 GCA_023384315.1 Candidatus Hydrogenedentota bacterium
CGCAAATGTGGAGTCGTTCTTCAGCGTTACGCCAACCATGCTGAGCGTGCGAAACGCTGTCGATCCCGGCAGCTCCCAGATCGCCACTGCCGTAGTCAGTTCCGAGACCGCCTTTTCCCTGGACGACGTGGAGGTTACCGGTGAAGCCTTTAGCGTGGCGGTTCGGGACGGGGACAAACCGAACACGAAGTTTCTCGATCTCGGCGTCCGGCCGGATGCGGGACCGGGATTGAAGAATGAATCCGTATCGTTTACCGTGCGGTCCGGTGACAAGGCCGTCAAGCATACGATGCGCGCATTTGCCTCTGTAACGGGCTGAATTCGATTTCAGGCCGGTGTCTATTTTGCCCGACGCTCCGTGACGGTGTGCCGTTCCATCGATGACGCCCACCGAGGGCGTTACAACTCCTATCGAGTATGATGATGGCGCTCTTTGGCCAAAAGAAACGCGACGCGGAGAAGTCGAATCCTGCGCCTCCGGTTCGGCAAGTGATGGGGCGCGAGGTGTATTGCGCCGTCTGCAAGGCGTACCGCGCATTTTCCCGATGCTGGCTCCGCGTGGCTCCCGTTGCGAAATGCACGTGCTGCGGGCTTGATTTTCCCTCCCTGGAAGCGGTCTATCGAAAGCACCTGCCCGCATGTCCGCGGTGCGGCGAATATCTCGAACATCCGGGGTTCGAGTATGGACTGTGCGATACTTGCGGGTCCAAGTTCGAGTTGGTTCAAGGCGCTAAACCCGGTCTTCTCCCGAACCGCAAACAACGGGAGAACATGTCGGTATACGGAAAAACATGGAGCAAGGATTGATGACCCCATCTGTGAACGCGCTGCGGGAAGGTCTCGCTGCCTACGATCAAGAACATGTGCTGCGCTACTGGGATGACCTGTCCGGCGATGCGCGCGAAAACCTTGCCGGCCAGATCGCCGCGATCGACCTACCTTTGACGGAGCGCCTGGTGAATGCATGGGTGAGAAACGATCCGCCTCCGGAAGTGTTTAACCGGATCGACCCGGTACCCACGATTCCAGTGGCAAATGCCGCCCGTAAGGATGCGCAGGAGGCGTGGGATGCCGGCGAAGCGGCGTTGCGTGCCGGCCGCGTCGGCATGTTGCTGGTGGCCGGCGGGCAGGGCACGCGCCTCGGCTACGACGGCCCCAAGGGGGCGTACCCGGTGGGGCCCATTACGGGGCGTTCGTTGTTTGCGTATCACGCGGATAAGATCCTTCACGCCCAACGCAAGTACGATTGCGTGTTGCCGTGGTACATCATGGTGAGCGACACCAATCGCGAGGAAACCCGGGCCTTCTTCAAGGAGAACGAGTTCTTCGGACTGCGCGAAACGGATGTCTATTTCTTTACGCAGCGTATGGTGCCCTGCGTGGACGATCGCGGGAAGTTCATGCTGGATGAACCTGGAAACCTCGCGATGAACCCGAATGGGCACGGCGGCGTCATTCCCGCTGTCGTGGAGAACGGCATGGCGGACGACGCAAAACAGCGAGGCGTGGACACGTTGAGCTACTTTCAGGTGGACAATTGGGCTCTAAAGGTTGCCGACCCATATTTCATCGGGTATCACATCCTCGGCAAGGGGCAGATGTCGTCAAAGATTCACCGGAAGACCGAGGTGCGCGAGTCGGTCGGCGTTCACTGCCTGTGCGACGGCGAGTACCGAACCATCGAGTATTCGGAACTGGATATTTATCCGCAGCTCCTTGAGACCGATGCCGAAGGTCATCCGGTCTACTACGCGGGCAACCCGGCCATTCACATGATTACGGTAGGTTTCATCGAGGATGTATTCAGCCGGTTCGAATCGTTTCCCTGGCATCGGGCGCACAAGAAGATTCCGTACATCAACGAGTCCGGGGAGCGCGTGGAGCCGGAGAAGCCGAACGGATACAAGTTCGAGACCTTTGTGTTTGACGCCTTGCGGTTCACGGGGCACGACCCCATCGCGTTGGAGATCGACCGCGCGGGCGAATACACACCGATCAAGCAGTTCAGCGGCGCGAACAGCGTGGAGGCGGCGCGGGAGTCGCAGTCGGAACTTTGGGCGCGCTGGCTGGAAGCGGCCGGCTACGCGGTTCCGCGCGACGCCGACGGTAAAGTGACGATTCAGATTGAAATCAGTCCGCAATTCGCCTTTTCGCAGCACGAGTTCGTGGAGCGCGCGCGGAATCTCAAATTGAAACTTGAGGGCGATCTGGCGATCGGGCCGGACGGCGAAGTGTTCGCTAAACACTCCGCGTAGCCTACGCGCGGGTTGGGTCAGGTGAGCCGGGAACGACCAATCGAAGCGCGGATGGCAATACTTCCACCGCGGCCGGTAGTTGGCCCGGCTGTTCGCCGTCCAGGTTGAGGAGGACACGTTCGTCTGAGTGGGCCACGACCCGGTGTGCGGTGAAACGCCGGACGAGATCCGTCCGATCGATGTAACTGCCCGTATAAAATCTCGGAAGATTGACCACCGCCTTCCAGAACCCGATATCGCCCAGAACGTACACTTCAAAGGAGCCGCTGTCCATGCGCGCCTCCCGTGCTACGTGAATGCCGCCCCCATAGTACTTACCGTTCGCGATGATGACGTTTACGGTTCGTTGCTCGAGGAGCTCCCCGTCGATCTGCAGTTTGATGAGCGGGTTTCGATAAGTCGCGAGGGTACGCAGTAACGCCGTGAGAAACGTCAGGAACGGCCCCAAACGCTTTGTGCCCCGGTTGACGCATTCCACGACCGTGCCTCCCATTCCGAAATCGGCGACATTGATGAAGTACCGCACCTCCTGCGCGGCGCCCCCCGGCAAGGTAAACGTCACGCGGCCCACGTCGACCTTCATTGAATAGCTTCCATTGAGCAGACTGAGGGCGTTCGCCGCGTTTAGAACGCCAAGGGTGCGTGCGAGATCCGAACCGGTGCCGTGCGGAAAAATCGCCAGACTGGCTGCGGGATTGATCGGGAGATAGCCATCGAAAAATCCGTTCAGCACTTCGTGGTGCGTGCCGTCTCCGCCAACGCTGACGATCCGGTCGCAACCGGAGTGAAGCGCCTGCCGGGTAAGCTCCGCCGCGTGCCAGGGCCGGTCTGTCTTCAGTACGTCAAACTGGGGCAAGACCTCTCGGAAACGATGTTCCAAGGCGGGCCACGCCTTTCCTGTCCGTCCGTTTGCGGATCGCGGGTTGACGATGACAGCGACCTTCTTCGGTCCGTCCATCTTACACGCGCACGTCCGATTGACCGCCGATGCGGTCTGCGTGGCGCGAAAGGACCGGCTGAACTTCGTTGGCGATGAACTCGACAACCTGCTCCGGCGCGCGCCCCACGAACTGCTTCATGTCGAGCACGGCTTCGATCTCGGTTTCGGTCATGCCGATGGCGGGATCGCGGGCCAGGCGCTCCAGCAGATCGTTGTCGGCGCCTTCCATCTTGACGCGTTGCGCGGCGGCCTGAGAATGCGTGCGGATGACTTCGTGCAACTCCTGCCGGTCACCGCCGCGTTTCACGCAAGCCATGAGGATGTTCTCGGTGGCCATGAAGGGCAGTTCCGCGCGCAGATGACGTTCAATAACCTTGGGATAGACGGCGGGATTCTCCATCACATTCAGGTATAGGTTTAGAATCGCGTCTGCTGCCAGAAAGGCCTCCGGTAAACTGATGCGGCGTATGGCGCTGTCGTCGAGGGTGCGCTCGAACCACTGCGTCGCCGTCGTGAACTCGCTGTGAAGCGGCGCGACCATGAGGTACCGCGCGAGGGAGCAAGCCCGCTCGCAGCGCATGGGATTGCGCTTGTATGCCATAGCGGAACTGCCGATCTGCTTCGACTCGAAGGGTTCCTCGATCTCCTTCAAATTCTGCAAGAGCCGCATGTCCGTGGCGAATTTGTGTACCGACTCGCCGATGCTGGCCAGCACTTGCAACACTTGGGTGTCTACCTTGCGCGGGTAAGTCTGGCCGGTCACGGCGTAGGCGCGGTCAAATCCGAGCTTCTCCGAGACGCGCGCCTCGAGCGCCAGCACTTTCCCGTGATCGCCGTCGAAGAGGGCGAGAAAGGAGGCCTGCGTGCCGGTCGTGCCTTTGACGCCGCGGCAGCGAAGGCGGTCGCGCGCGCGTTCGAGATCTTCGATGTCGAACAGGACGTCTTGCGCCCAAAGACAGGCCCGTTTGCCGACCGTGACAACCTGGGCGGGCTGATAGTGGGTGTAGCCGAGTGTTGGCAGATCCTTCCATTGCTCCGCGAATACCCGCAACTTGTCGAGCACGTTCACGGCCTTGGTCAGGATGATCTCGAGCGCCTCGCGCAGCAGGATGAGGTCGGTGTTGTCGCCCACGAAACAACTTGTCGCGCCGAGGTGGATGATGGGCTTGGCCTTCGGCGCTACGAGCCCATAGGTATGCACGTGGGCCATGACATCGTGACGCAGTTCCCGCTCGAATCTAGCCGCGGCTTCGAAGTCGATGTCGTCCACATGCGCGCGCATTTCCGCGAGCTGCTCATCGGTGATGGGTAACCCCTGCTCCTGTTCCGCTTCCGCGAGCGCGATCCAGCAGCGTCGCCACGTGGAGAATTTTTTTTGGGCGCTCCAAAGTTGGGCCATTTCCCTGGTCGCAAACCGTTCGACGAACGGCGACACGTACTCGGTGGTCATGTTCACTCCTTCTCAATCCCCATGTTTTTGTCGAATGCCTGTCGCCAACGCCGATGAAGGTCCTCGCGGCGGAACAAGCGCATCAGCCCGTAGCTCAAGGTGCTGCACCGGCGCTGCCGCTCGATGGCGAGTTCGTTCGTTGGCTCCAGTTCCATCACGCGCTGGTAGTAAAAGATGGCTTGCTCGAAAAACTTCAGTTCCCGGAAGCAGTCGCCCAGGCACAACCAACAGAGCGGGATGCGCGGGTTGAGATGTGCTGCCTCAGCCAGATGAGCCGCCGCCAAAGCATACAGCTTTGCGTCCATCAATGCCCACCCCGCTAGAAACTGCGGTTCCCAGGGCGACGGCGTCAACGATGCGGCTTCGGAAAACAGCTCCAACGCGTCAAAACGGAAGCCGGGATCCATGCGCAACAGGATTTCACCCCGCACACATCGCGAGTACCAGGAGCGATCCCCGCCTTCGACGCTGACGTCGGAGCAGGGCATCGCTTCATCGAAACGGCCACAGTGGGCCAGCACGAGCGCCCGAGACGCGTAGAACGGCCGAACCTTCCGGTAGTTCTCGTACGCCTCGTTGGCCGCCTGCTCCGCTTCGGCCAGACGGCCTGCGCGGATTAGCGTATCGATTAGTTCAACGCGAGCGGCATAGTGCCGGTCGTCGAATCCCACGGCTTTGCGGTAGAAATCCGTGGCCGCTTTGAAGTGACCGGACCCCCGCATTTCCCGGGCGGCGCGATAAAACGACGGCGCATCGTGAGGACGAATGCGCGGCGCAGCGGCTGCCTTCTCTTCGCGCTTGCCCTTAGCGTCAACGCCGACCGTACTGTCGAGTTCCAGCCAATCAAACCGATCCATGAGCCGGTTTTCCAAGACTGTCAAGCCGTTGTAACGAGGATACAGGCCGCGCCCGATCCCGGGACCAGTCGCGCAACTCCTGAATCCTTTCCCGCATGGTGGTTGCCAGTGGAACGGTTTCTTTGATGGCTTGCAGGATGTCGCTCGATTGCACTTCCCGGTTCGCAAAGAAACTGTCGTGCATGGCGGAGATGATGGCCTGCTCGATCTCCGCGCCGCTGAAGCCTTCGGACGCGACCGCCAGTGTCTCGAGATCGAACTTACCCGGATCGCGCCCCACGCGACGAAGGTGGATGGCGAAGATATCGCCGCGCTCCCGGGGGCGGGGCAGGTCTACGAAAAAGATCTCGTCAAGTCGTCCCTTGCGCAGCAACTCGGGCGGCAGTTCTTTGACGTCGTTCGCCGTGGCAACCACGAATACAGGGGCGGTCTTCTCCTGGATCCAGGTTAGAAACGTGCCCACTACGCGCGCGGTGGTGCCGGAATCGGAACTGCCGGAGCCGCCGACGCCGCTGAAGGCTTTTTCGATCTCGTCGATCCAGAGCACGACCGGCGCCACGCTCTCCGCGACCTGCACGGCCTTGCGCATGTTCTGTTCGGAACTGCCGATATACCCTTCAAAGATGCGGCTCATGTCCATGCGAATGAGGGGAAGGTTCCACGACGCCGCGATCGTTTTTGCCACGAGGCTCTTCCCGCAACCCTGTACGCCCATGAGGAGGATGCCTTTGGGTTGTGGCAAGCCGTATCGCCGGGCTTCATCGGTGAAGGCGCGAACCCGTTTGCCGAGCCAGTCCTTGAGGATGTCCATGCCACCCACGCCGGCGAGGCCGGAGGACACATCGTAAAACTCCAGCACGCCCGACTTACGAATCACCTGCCGCTTCTCGGCGGCGATGGCTTGAATGTCGCTCGCGTCGAGGACTTTGTCCAGTACGATGGCGTGGGCGAAGGCGTTCTCCGCTTCCGTCATCGTAAGGCCCTGGGCGGCCTTGATGAGCCGATCGCGTTCCTCGGGCGAAAGCCGGACTTCGAATCGCCGCGACGATCCCGCACTTGCGATCGTGTGGTCCAGCAAGGCGCTGAGATCGCCGTACGAGGGTAGCGGAAGATCGAGGATGGTGACGGATTTCTCGAGTTCCGCGGGGAGTTTCAGGATGGGCGAGAGAATTACAATCGTTTTCTTCGTGCGGCGTAACGCGACAGCCAAATCCCGCACCTGGCGCACGATTTCAGGCGCTTCCAGGTAGGCGTGAAAGTCTTTGAGCACATAGATGGCGGAACCGTCGGACTGGAGAATCTCGTTCAATACGGCGAGCGGCTCCCGCGTTTGCCGGCGGTCAGGGCTTGCCTGGCTGCTCCCGTCCATACTTCGCATGCCATCAGTAATGCTCCACTCGTAAATCGACTTCTTGAGGCTCTCCGCGAGATTGATGAGCAGCCTGCGCGCCCGGTCCTCCTCCCAGGTGACGAGGTACACGAGCGAGTACCGCGCGCGAACGAGATGTTCCAGATTTCTCAGGAAATCGTGCGACATCACGCAGTAATGGCGTCCTTCACGGCCATTTCGAATCCATCCGGCGAAGCAACGACGGCTACCGCCGTAATTGGATTGGTGCGGGCCGCGAAAACGCCTCCCCCGAGCATGAATTCGCAGGCGCTTTCCGCGCTGGAAACGGAGAACGTTCCGCCTTGATCGGGATTCAGATCGTTCTCTTCATAGGTAGTGACGTAACGGAAATGGCCCGGCTCCAGCGCAACCCGCGCCACGTTCAGCCCGTTTTCGCGCACGATACCGAGCCAGGCCGACTCCGTGCTCTTGTCCACGACCGCGCTGATGCGCGGCGTGTTGTAGTCGTCGTGTTCGTAGTCCAGTGCAAGAAGCGATAAGACGAGCGCCTCGCGCGGCGACATGCCCGCCGCGATTTTCTCCGCGATGGGATCCGTCTGGCTGCCGTTCGTGACAACGGCCACGGCCCCTTCGCAGACGATGCGCACGCAGTTGTACGCAATGTAGGGGTTCTTCTCGACGTCGGATTCGTGACCCGGCTTTGGGATGATGCTGACGGACTCGCCCCGGGTCACGGCGTGGCGGTTTGGGAACGATCGGCTCGACACCCGGTATCCCGCGTACAATCGGCCCATATCCGTCATGCCCACACAAACAATGCGTCCCACGTAGATCATGGAAATTCCCTTCCTTGCTGACTTCGTGCCGCGAGATGCAATTATAGCGCGGAAGGGCGGGTGACGGCGAACGGACGCCTAGGACTGCGCGGGCGCCGCTTCCGTGCCCCGGATACGGCTGGTTTCTTCCCACCCGCCATAGGCGTCTTCATGGTCGACCCATTTCAAGAAGAATCGTTGCATGCGTTTGGTGTCGGCCGTGAACACAAACCAGTCGTCGAGTTCCTCGTGGGCAACCCAGAGCCGGCCTTTCTCAAGCCGTTCCTCCAGCCATTCGTAATCCATAGTCCGGAGCCGGAGCGTATCGCCCTCGCGCTCGATTTGCCAGATTGCGTGAGCCGGGATCAGAAAGCCACCGAAGAAATCGGAAAGTCCGGCCACTTCGCTGGCTTGCATGTCGAGAAATCGGTATTCCTTCAATTGGACCAGGTGCGCGGAGAAGATGAAGGACTCGTCATTATCCTTGATGGTGAGTTTGTACTCCTTCTCGTCCGCCTTTTCGAATATCCACTGCTCGCCCTCTTCGCCCCACGCGCCTTCGAGTCCTTCGTCGTAGACGAGGTCCTCGTCCGTGTACAAAGGGTGTAACGATAAGGGAATGCAGCTCAAGGAAAGCAATGGTACTGCAATGAGCAGGCTCTGAAGTCGCATTTGAAAAGCCCTCCGATCAGGCCAAAGTATCCATCAGATTTGCCCCGCAATATGTTAATCCCCGCGGTCCGGATACAGTTCCGTCAAACCTCTGCCAGCTGCCGGTGCAAGCACGGGTACTGTGACTGCAGCGGGTATGCTCACAGCACTTCCGGATTCACGCAGTTGGGTGGTTGTTCGCCCTTCAGGCGCGCGACGATGTTGGTGGCCGCAATGTGGGCCATCTTACCGCGCGTTTCCTGGGTAGCGCTGCCGAGGTGGGGCAGAAGCACCGCATTCTCACACTCGAACAGACCGGGATGGATCTTGGGTTCTTCTTCGTAGACGTCCAGCCCAGCGCCGGCGATTTTGCCGCCTTTCAAAGCGTCTACCAAGGCCGCTTCGTCTACGACCGGGCCGCGCGACGTATTGATGAGATAGGCGGTGTTCTTCATAGCATCGAACTCGGCGGCGCCGAATGCGTGGGTGGTTTCGGGGAGAAGGGGGCAGTGGATGCTCACAAAGTCGGACTCTGCGAGCAAGGTCTTCTTATCCACGGCACGAGGGTGGGTCTTATGATCCAGGCCCGAGTCCACGGGGCGCCGGCTCGCGTAAATAACCTTCATGTCGAACGCGAGGGCGCGCCGTGCCACGGCTTGGCCGATGCGGCCGTAGCCGAAGATGCCGAGCGTCTTGCCGTAGACATCAGACCCCATCAACTGCATGGGGCCCCAGCCGGTCCATTTTCCGGCGCGGAGGATGCGCTCCGACTCCCCGGCGCGCCGTGCGACCGCCAGCATCAGGGTCCACGTGAGGTCGGCGGTGGTTTCCGTGAGGACGCCGGGCGTGTTGGTCACGGGGATCTTCCGTTGGGTGGCGGCATCCACGTCGATATTGTTGTAGCCGACCGCGAAGTTGGCGATGATCTTCAATCGCGGCCCTGCGGCGGCCATGACCTCTCCGTCGATGCGGTCCGTCAGGATGGGAAGGATGGCGTCCATACCTTTGACACCGCTTAGGAGGGCATCCCGCGGGATGACCCGATCTTCCGGATAAATGGCGACGTTCTCTTTGCCAAACGCGTCGTAAAGCAGGTTCAATCCAGCGTCGGGAATGCGGCGTGCAACAAAGATCCTGGCCATGGGAGCCTCCATTGTTTTCGTGTTCGCCGGAAACCGTGCGAGGCCGGCGGCAATCCTTGCGGTTAGCGAAATGGACGCGCCCGCGGTCCAGAGCGGCTCGCGGGCGCGGTTGCGATTAGACTCGTTTCCAGGCCTCGTCGAGCTTCCGCTTCGATTCTTCCACGATCTCTTCGGATGCTTCGCCGGCCATGGGTTTGACCTCGAAACTAAGCACGCGGCGGTTCTGCTTGTCCAGATAGCCGGTATCCAACAGAACTCTCAAGTACTCGGCCAGTTCCGGCACATCGTTTCGCGTTCCGGGCGCGCCGAAACGGGGATGATTGTCGCCGTATGCGGGATGGTTTGGATCGTCCATCGCGCAATTGCCCATGTGGGCGTGAACGAGATGGTTGCCTGCGGCGTGGATCGCGTCTTCCGGGCGCTCCGCCTGAAGCGGCAGATGACTCAGGTCCAGCATAATGCCGAAATTTGGACAATCCTTGCGGACTTCCTCGGAGATAGTCACCGCGTCCGTGGTCGAACCGATCAGGCAATTCTTTCCATAGGGAACCTGATCGAAGGTTTCGAGAACAAGCGGCAGACCCTTGTCGCCCGCGTAATTGCCGAGTTGGCGAAGGGAATCGACAAGACGGGCCATGGCCGCATTCTTGTCCGGGCTGATCTTGCCGCTGAGGACGGCCACGCCTTTGGCGCCCAATTCCTGCGCCTGATCGATACCGTGCTTGACCGCCTCGATCGCCTTGATTCGTTCGTCGTTCTCCGGATGGTTCAGGTCCAGACCGCCGCCCAACAAGATGGGCTGCGCCCCGAAACACAGTTCTACGCTGATTCCTTCTGCGATGGAACGGACCTGCTTCCGCAGCGCGGCATCATTGATCCGCGTAACCTCAATCACCTCGAACAGGGGATCCTTCGCCAGTGCTTCGACCGATTCCAGAACCGGCCCGTCGCCGCCACCGCAGGCGGGATAGGCCATGAAGTGTACGATGCCAATCTTGGCGTATTCCTGTATCGAACCTTCCATGGGCTCTGTTCGATCCTCCTCCAGGTTGCTCCCGCTTACACGACGTAGGTCGAGGCCGAGGTCGTGCCGCCGCGACCGGTCCAGTTGGTGTGGAAGAACTCGCCGCGCGGCTTGTCGACGCGTTCGTAGGTATGCGCGCCGAAGTAGTCGCGTTGCGCCTGCAACAAATTGGCCGGAAGGCGCTCGCAGCGGTAGCCGTCGAAATACGCCAGCGCCGAACTGATGGCCGGCGCGGGGATTCCCATGTTGACGGCGGTGGACACGACGCGGCGCCACGACGCCTGCGCCTTTGATACGGCATCCTTGAAGAAGGGGTCGAGCAACAGGTTGACGAGTTCCGGATTGTCGTCGAAGGCTTCTTTGATCTTGCCCAGGAAGACGGAACGGATGATGCAGCCGCCGCGCCACATGAGGGCGATGCCGCCGTAGTTCAGATTCCAGCCGTACTCCTCGGCCGCAGCGCGCATGAGCTGGTAGCCTTGCGCGTAGCTGACGATTTTGGACGCGTAGAGGGCGTGCCGGAGGTCGTCGACGAAGGCCTTTTTGTCACCATCGAACGCGCTGACCTCGCCCTTCAACTGCTTGGCGGCCTCGACGCGTTCGTCCTTGATGGCGGACAGGCACCGCGCAAACACAGCTTCGCCGATCAGGGTCAGGGGTTGGCCCGCGTCGAGCGCGGAGACCACGGTCCACTTGCCCGTGCCTTTCTGGCCCGCGCGGTCGAGAATCAGGTCGACAACCTCGTTGCCGTCTTCGTCCTTGTAGCCCAGGATGTCGCGGGTGATTTCGATGAGGTACGAATCGAGTTCGCCCGCGTTCCACTCGGCAAACACTTGGTGCATTTCTTCGTTCGACATGCCGAGCCCCTGCTTCATGAGCTGGTACGTTTCGCAGATCATCTGCATGTCGCCGTATTCAATGCCGTTGTGGACCATCTTCACGAAGTGGCCCGCGCCGCCTTCGCCGACCCAGTCGCAGCAGGGAGTGCCGTCGTCCGTCTTGGCCGCAATGCCCTGGAAGATGGGCTTCACATGCTCCCACGCTTCTGGCGAGCCGCCGGGCATGATGGACGGTCCCTTCAGCGCGCCTTCTTCACCGCCGGACACGCCCGTGCCGATGTACAGCAGGCCCTTGCTTTCGCAGTATTCGGCGCGACGGATCGTGTCCGGGAAGTGGCTGTTGCCGCCGTCGATGATGATGTCGTCCTTTTCGAGGTGGGGGATCAGTTGCTCGATGAAATCGTCAACCGGTTTCCCGGCCTTGACGAGCATCATAACCTTGCGCGGACGTTTGAGGTTGGCGCAAAGCTCTTCGATGCTGTGGCAGCCTTTGAAGTTCTTGCCCTTGCCGCGTCCATTGATGAAGTTGTCGACCTTCTCGACGGTGCGGTTGTAGACCGCCACGGAGAAGCCCTTGCTCTCCATATTCAAAACAAGGTTTTCGCCCATAACGGCGAGCCCGATAAGTCCGATGTCCATTTCAGCCATGGGTAGCGTTCTCCTCAAATAACCACGTTGCTGGTTTCCCCCAAACCTGCGCGCCAATCCACGGCAATTGGGTTGTTGGGTGCCCTCGCCCGGGAATGGATAGGGCGCACAGTGGCTAGAATTGTACTACAAAACGGAGTGGCGAACGAAGTTTTGGACCACCGGGCTACGCGCCCAGCAGCTGATGCCAACAACCCAGGATGCTTTCCCGCTCCCGCGCGGGGGAATACTGCTCGGCGATGAAGGCAGACGCGGCCAGTGCGGTGGCAGCTTGGTCCTCCGCGAGCGCCCGTTCGACAGTGTGGACAAACTCAATCACATCGCCCTGGCTCACCGGGAAGGCATACGGCGCTTTCAAGAACTCCCTGCCGCCCATGGCGTGATAGCCGATAACGATGCAGCCGCAGGCCATGGCTTCGCAGGGAGGCAGGCCAAACCCTTCGGGGAAGCCAAAGGAAAGGAAGTACCGCGACTCGCGCAGGATGCGCGCCGCCTCTTCGCGCGATTTGTCATGAATCGGCACGAGGGGGAGGCGCATGCCCCGGTTCGTCAAAATGCAGAGAACTTGTCTCGCCTCCTCCGGATTCCGCGCGGGGACAAAGGCGATCTGGTCCTTCTTGATCGCGGGGTCGTAATAGAAAAGGCTCGGATCGATGCCGTATACGGTCCGGAAAATGGGGATATCCGGAAAGGCGCACCGGAGGTAGCGCTCGCTGTCCTCGGACACGACGATGGTTCCCAACGCATCTTCGTAGTGATACTTGCCCGCGTAGCCCAGTGGGTAGGCGTGAAAGGTCAGGTAGGCGCCCTGGTTGAAGATAACCTTGCGCAGTCCGGGGAAGACATCCGGCCACTGATGTTCAATGATTGAGGAAATCACGACGATGTCATCGGGATGTGCGACGACTTCCTTCATGTTTTCGACACGCGTCGCATTCTCGAACCAACTCACGCGAAAACCGGGTTCCACATGCAAAACCGCCGCGTCGATGCCGTGTTCGTTCAAGACATCGGCGTGGCGGTAACAGGCCCACATGCCGCCCGAAGGTTTGTCGTAGTCCGTGTTGTAGTAAAAGATCATCGGACTGCGGGACAACTCCTTTGCTACTTGCGCAAGGCTTCCAACGTGTACTCGGGCAGCTTCTTCTCCGCGAAGAGGGGTTTGAACCGCGTGAAGCGCTGGCGGCCATTGACGACCGGCACGCTGGCCCAGTCTTCGCCGATGAGCGGTTTGGCGTAGCGCACGAATTCGTCCGTGACGTCGATCTTGCTCGGGGCAAGCCATTCCTTGGGGAAAGTGCGTTCCGAGTTGGCGACCTTCTCCAGGGGCACCTTGTCGTAGCGCACATTGTAGATGGGGCCGGGTTCGCGCAGGATGGTTGCCATCCAGCCGTTCTCGCCGGACTCCGCAATCAGGGCGGCTTTCTGGCCGACTTTGTACGCTTCGTCGAGGTCCGGGATCGATGCGTACAGGCACGTGTCGCGCTGGTCCGTACCCGAGACCTGGCCGCGCGCCGCACCGGGGACCGGAAGGCCACGCTCGTTCAGCATGGTGACGACCTGCTGGGCAACGGTCGTCTTCGATGCGCTGAATTGCGTATGACCGAAACTGTCCTTCGTGGCGCCGATGTCGCCGACCTCAAACCCTTCGCTGACGACGATGATGCAACGGCCGTCTTTCTTGAGTTGGTCGTTGACGTTGTCGCACATCTCTTCGGCGGTGACGGCGGATTCCGTGAGATAGATCTGAAGCGGCATCTCGCGTTTCGGGTCTGCGAGGCGCGCCGCCGCGGGAATGTAGCCGATCTTGCGTCCCATGGCTTGTAACACGAGCACGGGGTCCGCAGGGCAGGAACCGGCGTTCTCCTCGTTGGCGTTCTGAACGATGCCCATCCAGTAGCGCGCGACACTGCCGTAGCCCGGCGTGTGATCGATCAGCTTGAACTCCGAATCGCCCACGTCGTTGTCGATGGTCTTGGGCACGCCGACCGCGACCAAATCGAGCCCGCGCTCGTGCGCGAGCATGCTGACCTTGTGGGCCGTGTCCATGGAGTCGTTGCCGCCGTTGTAGAAGAAGTAGCCGATGTCGTGGGCTTTCATGACCTCGATGACGCGCTCGAAATCTTCCTGCTGGTTCTTCTTGAGCTTGTACCGGCAGGTGCCGATGGAACCGGCCGCCGGCGTGTAGCGCAGCAGCGCAACCTCTTCCTCGTCCTGGGCGGAGAGGTTCAGCAGTTCTTCCTTCAGCACGCCTTCGATCCCGTGCCATCCGGCGTAGATGGTGCCGAAGGTCTCCGGAAACAGTTTGCACGCGTCGATGACGCCGCGCAGCGAACTATTGATGACGGGGCTCGGGCCACCCGATTGTGCAACGATAACGTTCTTTGGCATCCCCCTGGATCTCCTCTCTCTTCGGTGATTGGTCTATTCGATACCGGGCATTCCCAGCGGCGCTCTGTTACAGATTCACCACCGCCGGCCGCTGGGGTTCCGGGTTTCCTTGCTTCAATCGATACAACACTTCGCCTGCGCGCTCGACGAGGAGCAGGCCTTCGTCTTCGCGGTTCCGCCACTGCTCCGGGTCGATGGACGCGGGATCGCGGTAGCCCAGGTTGATTGCCTTACACTCGTCCTCCGGAATGGACGTGGCCAGCGTGACCTGGACGCGGCACTTCTCCACGCCGTCCTCGTAGGTACCGATGCCGCGCACATGCGTCGAGTGGGCGAGGATGCCGCCGGGGATATCCTGGAACTTGTCCATCTGCGCGAGGAAATAGTCGCGGGTGTGGTAGCCGATCTTCTTGATCAGTTCGCCGTGGGTAACGCTGACTTCCTTGATGTGCGCGCCGTAAATGATGAGTTCGCCGCCGTCCGCAACGACCGGTTCCAGCTTGTACATGCACTTGCCCGCGACCCAGATCTCGTCGTACATCTCCGGCGCCATGGCGAGCACGCTCTTGAACGGTTTGTCCATGTAGCGAATGTGCGTTTGCGCGGAGAGGTCGGCGGCCGCGTCCCACGCCTCCTCCGGCGTCCCATAGAAGATGCCTTTGCAGTCCTTGCCCATAACGTTCAGGCAGAAGCAGCGCTTTTCGATGTGAATCATGGACGCGGCCGTGTCCACGACCTTTCGCACGGGCGTGTATTTCGTGCCGTTGATCATAGGGTTCGTGATCAACGCACCGAGCCAGTGGAACACGTTGAGGATCTCGGCGCCCGCGATGCCGGGGAAGAAATACTTGTTGCCCCCGCTGAATCCCACGACCTCGTGGGGAAACACCGGACCCAGGATGCAGATGAGATCGTAGTCGAAGATGCGCTTGTTGATGGTGACGTCGACTTCCTCGCGCAGGAGGCCGTCCGAGATTTCGGCGAGCATCTCCTCGGTTAGGGTGCCGATCTTTATCAGGGCGTGGTTGTTTTTCCACTCGTGGTTGAAGAGGCCCACATTGCGGAACTTGCCTTCGCGCTCTTCGCGCGTGATTCCCACGAGTTTGTGGATTACCGCCTCCGGCATGGGCGGATGCGTACCCAGCGCAATCAGGAAGTCCATGCGGGCTACCCGTCGATACAGGGTCTCGTGCAAGGCGCGGAACATGGCGGGCATGGGCATGCTGCGCGTCGCGTCCGGGATGATGAACAGGACGCGTTTGCCCTCGACATGTTCCTTTTCAAAGGCGCGGGCGACAAATCCCCGCAGGTCGGACTCCGTCAGATACCCGGCGTCATTCACATGTTTAAGCATCGTCAATCTACCGTATCCATCATTCCGCTTCGGCGTCTGACTGGTGGAGGCCGAAGCAGTTGCCTTCCGTATCCTTGAAGTAGGCATTGTACCCTACGCCGGGCACGGCCGTCTTGGGGAGCACGATCTCGCCGCCGTTCGCAACGATCCGTTCAATGGAATCATCGATCGACTCGACCGCTATCGTATTGACGATCCGCGGCGCGTTATCACGGGCGCGCATCACACCGCCGTCGATCCCCGCTTCCGAGTCGGGACCCGTGCTTAGGACCCAATAGTCGTCCGGCCCTCCGCAGGGGTGCGTCAGCCAGCCAAACGCTTCCGCGTAGAACCGGGCCGCCCGGTCGGGCCGCTTGGAATGTACTTCAAAATGGATCACTCGGGGCATCGTAGACCTCCGCGGATTTCAACAGGCGGTCAAGCCGTCACAAAGCCCAGGCCCGAGAGCGTCTGTCCAATCGCTGCGTTTTCGGGTTGAACCGCCGCGCGCGTGTTATGAAACTCCCGCCTTTGCCGGTACTCCTTGCGCAGTTGGTCGAAATAGGCGGCGCGCTGTTCGGGCGATTTGTGAATGATAGCACGCATCGCCCGATCATCCTCCCGAATGTCATACACGGCGGAAACCGCGTTGAGCAATGCCCGCCGCGGGGGGAGTGCGCCGTCGACTACGACCTCTGGACAATCCGGCTGCGGCAGATGGGGGGCAGGGTCCCACGAAGGCGTCATGCCGAGATGGCGGCATGCGGCTTCATACACTTGCCGCGTCCCATTCACCTTGCCGTCAAAAGAGTAGCCCGCGATGTGCGGCGTCGCCAAGGCAAGATTGGCCAGCAGGTTGAGATCGATGTTCGGCTCGCATTCCCACACGTCGAGGACGCAGGCCCCGACCTTTCCGGACTCTAACGCCGCGCGCAGGGCCTGACCATCGGCCACGGAGCCACGGGATGTATTGATGATGATCGTGCCGGTCTTGACCCGGTTGAAGAAAGCTTCATGGAGCAGATGGTAGGTGGCGTCCTCGCCGGCCTTCGTCAACGGCACGTGCGCCGTAATAATCTGGCAGTCGAAAATCTCGTCAAGGGGCCGGTACTTCGCGTCGCCCGTCTGTCGAGCCAAGGGGGGATCGTTGAGCACGCACTCCATCCCCAGGGCGCGCGCCTTCTGCTCGACCCGTTTGCCCACGTTGCCGTGCCCGATGATTCCTAGCTTGCGGTCCTTCAGCTTGAACCCGCGGGATTCCGCGAGGACCAGCAATGCCGCGGCGATGTATTCGCCGACGCTGTTCGCGTTGCAGCCCGGCGCGCTCGAGAAACCGATACGACGCTCGGCGAGGTACGCCTTGTCTACGTGGTCTTCGCCAATGGTCGCGGTTCCCACGAACTGCACGCGGGTGCCGTCCAACAGCGCGGCGTTGACCTTGGTGATGGAGCGGATGAACAGGAGATCGGCGTCGCGCAGGAGGCCGGCCGTCATGCCTCGCCCGGGCGCGGTCGTCACGTCTCCAAGCAGCCCGAAAGCCTCCCGCGCATACGGAATATTTTCGTCAGCAATGATCTTCATACGTATCGCGGCCTGGTACGAATCAACGGAGAACGGGTATCTCTTGCGATGCTGAAGAACATCCCCCTTGATCCCCCTTCAAAGGGGGAATGCCGCACAACGCTTCGCGTTGTGACGGAGAGGGGGTAAGTCCGGGGGGCGGCGCAGATCACGCCGTATACATCGACAGCTAAGGATACGCAAGATTCCCCCTTTGAAGGGGGATAAAAGGGGATGTTCTTCGAGTTTATCAAGCGCTCAATCATGGAGACACTCACCTACGACTTCCAGGGCGGTGTGTCGGGCAGATAGGAGTCGAACTCCTTGATGAGCGCTTCTTCGTAGGAGCCCGCGTAGGTGCCGTTGAAGAACTTGTCCAGGGCTTCGTCGTGGAGCCGCTGCCACGATACCTCTTCTTCGCCCGGGTTGATGGGGAAGAAAAGCGCGCCGTTGTCGCGGGCGGCCTTGT
>JAHDWY010000800.1 GCA_023384315.1 Candidatus Hydrogenedentota bacterium
GCCACGCACCGGAACCTGGAGCAACGCGTGAAGGACGGCGCCTTTCGTGAAGACCTTTACTTCCGTCTTGCCGTGGTGCCCCTTGCGATTCCGCCGTTGCGCGATCGCCGGGACGATGTCGCAGGGTTACTCGATCATTTCCTCACGGCCGTAGCACAGGATCTGAAAGTCGCGCGAAAGACCATCGCGCCCGAAGCCGTGGCGGCCTTGAAGAGCTATCCGTTCCCCGGCAATGTGCGCGAACTCCGGAATTTGATCGAGCGCGCGTACATCCTGGGGCGAGGGGAAGAATTGAGAATTGAAGATTTCCCCGTAGCGAATGCACGAAGCTCAAAAGCTTCAGCACCTCCATCCGATTCGGCCGAAGATTTGGTTCGCGCATTGCCACAAGAACTGGACGCCCGATCGTTTCTCGACGACGTTGAACGTCAACTCCTGATCCGCGCCCTCGACGCGTCCGGCGGCGCACAGGCGGAAGCCGCGCGAAGGCTAGGCCTCTCCCGAAGCGATATGACCTACAAGGTGAAGAAATACGGCATCCGGGATCACACATCCCAAGGAAGCTGATGCTCGGGGCATCTCTGCTGTCCCTTCTCTGCTGTCTCTGCTGTCCCTTGCGCCTACTGCAAATCGGCTTCAAACGTATAGGACCCCGCGCAGATTTTGAAAACGACGCCGCCCTCGTCTGGCTTGATCGCGCTTACTCCCTCCACCTCCGCAAGCGCCACGCCGCCTTCCGTCACGGACGCCGGATCGCTCGTGGGGACGTGAACGGTGGCCGTTGTATTCGGCGGCACGGTCACGGTCCACTGGAACTTGCCGCCCTTGCGCGTCCACGCGCTGGCAATGGTGCCATAGAGCGATTCATGCGTGGCGCGGGCATAGTCGAGTCCTTCGACCGGGACCGGCTTCAGTACGATCTGCTTAAAGCCCGGGGCGGCAGGATCGGGGCGGATGCCGCCGAGGTATTCGTAGAACCACATGACGAGATCGCCGACGAGCATGACGTGGTTGTGGGAGTTCATGGCGGGATCGGCGGTGTTGCCGTTCCACAACTCCCAGATCGTCGTAGCGCCGTTCTCAATCATATATCCCCAACTCGGGTAATCCGTCTGTGTCGCGAGCGTGTATACCACGTCCGGTCGTTCGCCGTCGGACAAGGCGCGCGTCAGCCACTGACCGCCGATGAGCCCCGTGCCGACGTGGCCATCGGTTCCGATCATGATCTTGTCGACAAGCGCACTAAACACCGCGTCGCGATGATCTTCGGGAACCATCCCAAAGGCCAACGGCAACAGACTCGCCGTCTGCGACCCGTTGTCGTAGTCGTGGGTGTCCTCGTTAAGAAATCGTTCGTTGAACGCGGCTTTCATCTCCGCCGCCAGCGCGCGGAATTCCTTGGCGTCTTTGGGCTTTCCCAGCAGGTCGGCGTAGCCGGCCATCAGATCCAGATCCCGGTAGAAGTACGCCGTCGCGATCACCGGCGCATTCGTCTTCCGCTTGGGGTCGTTCGAGTGGATGAGGATTGGATCCTCCGGCGGCACGCACCAATCGCCATACGAGTCCTTCGAGATGATCCCGTCCTCGATGAACTGCGTCATGTAGTCAATCCACTGTTTCATGCCGTCGTAATGGCGTTCGAGAACGCGGATGTCGCCGTACTGGTCGTACAAAGCGCCCGGCACGATGATGAAACTGCTGGGCCACGTGACGTCGTCGTTGTAGAAGGGGTAATACGAGGGGCAGACGTCCGGCACGCTGCCGCTCTCGCGCTGCGCATCGTCCATGTCCTGCACCCATTTCGCATACAACGCGGCGATCTGGAAGAGATAGGTCTCGCCGCGCGACTCTTCCGATCGGTCGCCGAGCCAGCCCTGCCGCTCGTCGCGTTGGGGACAGTCCGTCGGCATGCTGCGGTAATTGCCGCGCGTGCCCCAAACGACATTGTGGTGGATTTGATTCAGCAGCGGGTGCGAGGTTTCAAACGATCCCGCGGGCGCGACGTCGTCGTGAACCACGCAGCCCTCAATCGTGTCCAGATCGGGTTCGCCCGGATAGCCGGTCAATTCCACGAAGCGGAACCCGTGAAAGACGAAGCGTGGCTCGTAGGTTTCCGGACCGCCGCCTTTCAAGGTGTACTTGTCCGTGACCTTTGCGGAGCGGAGG
>JAHDWY010000018.1:0-1556 GCA_023384315.1 Candidatus Hydrogenedentota bacterium
TTGGTGTTGCCGCCAAGATAAACGCACCCCTCACGATCGACAAACATGCATTTCGCCGTATCGTTGCCGCTGCCGCCGATGTAGGTGGCATACAAGACTTCGCTGGCATCGGGATTGAATTTGACGACGAACATGTCGGATTCGCCATCGAGCTGATCATCGAAGTGCGTGCCGCCGAAATCGAACTCGCGAGAGGTCGTCATGCCGGACACGTAGATGTTACCGTCTCCGTCGACACCAATACCTCGCGCATCCGCCGAGGGCATTCCCACGTATGTCGAGACGTCGACAACCGGGTCGATGATCAGTGGTCGGGACCGATCGTATAGGCCCACTTCGAATCCGAACCCATCTTCCAGGGTTCGGTATGCGCAATCGGTGGTTGCACGACGAGGTCCTTCCTCCTGGTAGGCAATCGGCGCATCAAGACGAATTGACTCCGCGGTGGAGTGGAGACGCAAACCGTTTCGCCCGTCAGACTGAAGCCGGTTGTCGGGCCCGGCTGCCAAAACGATCTGCGACGGGTCCGCCCCCGGCCAAACAATGAAATCGAACTCCAAACGTCCGCCGCGGCCGTGATAGACAATGTCAATTCCCGGGTAAACGCCTTGGAAGCTCGCTTCTCCGTACACCGGAATCCCAGTCCTCCATTCCCGTTCCGGGCCAAGCAAATAGTTGGCCTTCGCGGGCAGCGGTGTACCCTCAAGAACCCGGGCATCGTCGGCCGCCCCGATTAGCCGCATGCGGAATGATGAGCTGTGCCCTTTCTGCGAAGACGCGCCTCCCGTGGGGACAATGAGCATTTCCGCGGGTGAGAAACACGCCCCAAATGTTGCGCTTCGCGCGATCCAACCATCGTGAGTGTCGGGTCCCAGCCCGCGCTCGAAGAAGAACGGAAACGCGGCGCGCTCCATACCATCCGGGATCTCTTCTGCGGTCGCGGCTGCGGAAATCGCACAAAGGCCGACACATATCACACAACCACACAACGCGACCACCCGCCAATAACCGTCTAACAACAAAATGCTCCCGCTCCATCGGTTCGTTCGTCACTCATCCTGAAGTCGGCCACAGTCCAAAATGCGCTAGAGCGTTCTTGACGAATGCGTCTAGAATACGCTGGTATCGCCTTTCATCTGCCGAACTTCCTCTCCGGTTCGTGGCTGCCCCGCCAAGACGGCATACGCCTCGTACTTATCAAGGTGATCGGCCAGTTCTTCCGGCGTAAAATCGAGCACGTCCTTCGCATTGACATCTGCGCCGCTCGCGATAAGGAACTCCACCATCTCGGGATCGTCCTGACGAACCGCTTCGTGCAACGGGGTGCGGCCGTGAGCAATCTCGTTTACATTGGCGCCGTTCGCCAGCAGCGAGTTCACGGCCTCGATATCTCCTGCCGCCACGGCATCGTGGAGCGGCGTACTCGCCCCGGGATTGACGTCGTTGCCCTTGGTGAGGCCGCATCCGGACAATACAATCAACGTGATGGCGGCAAGTAAGCAGTGTAAAAATCGCATGGCGTATCCTCGTCAGTTCTACCGCGTGCCCGGCACGCG
>JAHDWY010000018.1:1566-7102 GCA_023384315.1 Candidatus Hydrogenedentota bacterium
CCGCCGCAGCTCTGGCTTCCAGATGTTCTATTACGTGCCGCCGCCCGCGAGGAAGTACTGATTCAACGGCCAGCACACGCTGCCCGCCGGTTGCGGCGCCTTGAAGAATTCGACGTGCCCGTCCATGAACAAGCAGTTAATGCCGCCTGGAACATGGTTGTAGCTCGAACCCGGCACACCGTTCGTGAAGCGCATTGCCGTGTCAAACATAGCAATGATCTCGGACTGCGCTTTCGCGCTTCCAGCCGGATTGTTGATATCCGTAATCATGAAGCGCTCCACGCCTTCCCTTCTGGAGTACATGGGAACGGTGGAAGACCGGGGCGTGTTGTCGTCGTTCCACAAGGTCACGTCGTGATCGTCGGTGCGGTGCGTCCAACGGTTATTGTGGGTCACACCCGCCGCGTCATTGCGGGTCTCGCGAGTCTCAAACTTCACAATCTCGGTGGAATTCTTCTGGTTGTCGAACCAGCTACCCAACATCACCTTCTGAAAGTACCAGTACGAATAGTCGGTGCCGACCGCCACCCACGTGTTCGCGCTCTTCCCGGTAAGCGCGGCGTAGTCCGGATCGATCGGCAACGTACCCGCAGGCTGATTTGCAGCTGCCGCTACAACCTCGGGAGGCGCCGAGGGCGCTTGCAGCAAAGGATGCGGGCCGCTCAGGAATGCCTCGACTCCCTGGGAGTCGGACGGACACGCCAGTATCTTCATGTCCGTCAGGTATTCCGGATAAAGCTCCGAAAGATCGATCGTGTTCCACGGCTTCTCGTCGCCGTCCGACCAATCGCGGTCCGTGTAGTAGGACCCATCACCGTTGGTAAGATCGGGAACGACAGGCGCATTGTCATAATCCCCCCACCACGATTCGGGGTTCGTATAGATTCGATAGTTGCGGCTGGGCCACCGTTCGCCTTCGGACTCGTTGGCAAACATCTTGAACACGATCCCCCATTGCTTAAGGTTGTTCTGGCACGAAGCGCGCCTCGCGGCTTCGCGAGCGCGAGCCAATGCCGGCAGCAAGATGGCTGCCAGAATGCCGATGATGGCAATGACCACCAGCAACTCTATAAGCGTGAATCCCGTTTTCCTGTGTCTCATTTCCTCTTTCTCCTGTGGCCGGCGTTTCGCGCAGGCGTCGGCGCGTTGTTTCGCGGGTCCACGCCCCTTGAACGGCCAGCCCATTTCCTGAAGCTCCTGGGTACACCAACCCAGGTTCCGCGTTCCCCACGGCGCGGAATCCGCCTCAACCGTTCCCCCAGACTTCATCTATGCTGTTAGTCATGAATCATTAGGCCATTCCGAATCGTCACTGTATTCGCGGACCGGCCCTCTCCCAGGTTTCCGGCCACAGCCCTCATTCGTCGATACGTTTCTTCGCTCACCTCCTCTCTGGCTCCCCCGCTCTCTCACGACGGCGTGCGCAAAAACTCCTTCAACCGGCACGACTCGCGCTCCATAAAACCCCAGGGAACCGAAATGCTGGTTGCCTCGTCGACCTCTCCCCGCACCGCGTTCAACAGCAGGTGCGCCGCCTCCGCGCCAATTCGCAAATAGTCAAAGCGCATCGCGCTGAGCGAGGGCTGCGTCGCCGAAAAAAACCGGTCGTCGCCAACAACGACGATCTCGAGGTCCTCAGGAACGCGAATTCCCGCCTCCTGGACCATTCCAAGCACATCCACCGCAACCTCAGTGCGACCGATTAGCAGGGCCGTAATAGACGGTTCGCGGGAAAGTAGCGCTGTCACACTGTCGCGCAGCGGAACGTCGGCAACGTGTTCGCGGCGAATCAATTCGTAGTCCACGTCGATTTCCGCATCCCGATGGGCCGCGCAATACCCCTCCATCCGCTTCAACACGTCCATCGGCGGCTCATTGAGCAGCGCAAGTAAGTACCCGATGCGCCGGTGTCCTTTGCGAATCAGGGCACTCACCAACTGGCGCATTTCCTCAAAGTCGTCGGCGCATACCGAGTGCACGGGATGTTCCATGGGGTTCTCGCCTAACAGCACGCACGGCAATCCGGCCTTGACCACTTCTTCAAAGTAGGGATACTTCGGGTTGGGCTCCACATAAATCAGGCCATCTATAAAATCCAGGCTCATCCGCCGCGGCGGGGCATCCGGGTTGAGGTCGTGCTCCAGCCGGTTGAAGATATGAAGCTCATATCCGCTCGCCTGAAACACGTTCTGCACACCAGAAATCAGCATCCCCAAGTTCAAGAATGTCACATCACGATGGTCCGCCCGGTTCAGCGGGGACGTCATGGGAAAGCTCATCCCTGCCACCTGGGTCGTCGCGGCGGCGAGACCGCGGGCAAGGCGGTTTGGCATGTAATGGAGCGTACGCGCCGCTTCGAACACCCGTTCCTTGGTGGAGTCCGTCACCGGAACGGTGAGCGTCTTGTTGTTCAGAACCCGCGACACGGTCGATATGGTGACCCCCGCCTCCCGGGCCACATCTTTCAGTGTCGTACGACGTCTCGCCATCTCTGCTCACTCCGCCACGCTCTCGATTCCATCGAAGCGCTTGCTGCAAACGTTTGCAGTAACAATCTTGCCGTAAACCTATCGTTTTGTCAAGCACTATTATTGTTTTTCGTAAACAACTCTAAATAAGCGACTTACTCATACTTTCGCCCACGAACCAACGGGATCATTAGAACTGAGCATGCAAAATACGGGGTCACTGTACCTGTCCTTGTCATTGCCACCGTCCGTGTGCACACTGTCACCGCGGTCTGCAGTGGACGCCGTCGAAACCTATGCTTTCTGCAAACATGAGGGAGACACTATGATTCGCATTGTTCGACCCGTACTTTGGGCTTTGCTCGTTTTTGCGGCCGGGAGCGGTCGTGCACAGGAGGCAACCGAACAGGTACTCGTCGACCTCTCCGTCCCCTACCGCGCGCTTACGGAAGGACCGAATGCGCATTGGTTCGGCTATTACGATAAGCATCAGTTCGACCCGTCAGGCCGCTACGTGCTGGGCATGGAGGTCGACTTTCAGGGACGGACCCCCACGCCGGAGGACGTCGTCAAACTCGGGATGATCGATACGCAGGACAGGGATAAGTGGATCGACGTCGGCGAATCGCGCACGTGGAGCTGGCAACAGGGGTGCATGCTCCAGTGGGT
Organism: Candidatus Hydrogenedentota bacterium; assembly: GCA_023384315.1. Classification (GTDB taxonomy): domain Bacteria; phylum Hydrogenedentota; class Hydrogenedentia; order Hydrogenedentales; family SLHB01; genus JAHDWY01. Next base: position 4,704 of record JAHDWY010000018.1, read on the forward strand.
GCCGGGGTCGGACAGCAAGGTCATCTACAACGATCGCGAAGGCGACCAGTACGTCTCGATCATCAAAGATGTGTTCACCGGCGAATCGCGCACGATCCCCCACCCCGTCTATACGGTCAGTCCCGACGGCAAGACCGGGATGAGCGTGCCCTTCGCTCGGATCGACGAAACGCGTCCGGGCTATGGGTACAAGGGCGTCGTCGATCCCTACGCCAGCGATCCCCATCCCGAAAATGACGGAATCCGCCGCGTGAACCTGGAAACGGGCGAAGCCGAACTCGTCATCACCTTCGATCAAATCGCAGCGATCCCCGCGCCCAAGGAGCCGTTGGGCAAGCATTGGTTTAACCACCTGCTCTTCAGCCCCACCGGTGATCGCTTCATTTTTCTGCACCGCGCCTTCTGGGAAGAGGGTGGCAAAGGTTGGTCGACGCGCATGTTCACCGCGGCGCCGGACGGGTCGGACATCTACTGCGTGGCCGATCACGGCATGACCTCGCATTTCATCTGGAAGAACCCGGAGCAGATCCTGGCGTGGTCACGGGAACCGGAAGTGAAGGACCACTTCTTCCTATATACGGATCAAACAGATCGGGTGGAGATGATTGGCGATGGGATTCTAACCACGGACGGGCACTGCACCTACTCCCCCGATGGCGAATGGATTCTGACCGATACCTATCCGAACAAGGATCGCATGATGACGCTCATGTTGTTTCGCCCCTCCGACTCGAACCTCGTCACCCTCGGCCAGTTCTTCCATCCCAAAGAGCATTCCGGCGAGTTCCGCTGCGACCTCCATCCCCGCTGGGACCGCGAAGGCAAGTTCATCACGGTGGACTCCATCTGCACGGGGCTCCGGCAGATCTACCTCATCGACGTGAGCAGCATCACCGGCGGCAAATCCTGAATGCCCCACCGGCGGGCGGGTTTTCCAACCCGCCACACGAGAGTTACTTGGTGGTGAAATGAAACGTACGTATGAGAGCGCGCTAAGAAAGGCCAATCTTCAATCTGCAGGCCCGTTTCGATTTCCATGCCCTCGCATCGCGGGTTGGAAAACCCGCGCTCCTGTGCGATGCGCATAGCATCTGGATCGGCACAGGCGTAAACTGTCGGCTGTCCCGAAACCACCACTCCGGAGACGAACCATGCAAGCCCTTGACTCCCTCCTTTCGTACACGATCTGGGCAAACCGGACCTGGCTCGATTTTGTCTTCCGCGACGCCGCCTCGGATGCGTGGCTCACCGGCATGATCTCCCACATCTACCTGGCCGAACAGGCATGGTTCCAGCGCATCTATGACGAAGCGGTCTATCCGGGAGTCTTCGAAACGCGGACCGCCGCGGAACTAACCGCCATGGCGGAACTGCACGAAGGCCGATACACGCAAGTTCTGCAAAGCGATCTCGACCGCGTCATCGCCTACAAACGATTCAACGGCGAAGCCTACGAAACGCCTCTGGGCGACATTCTGCTCCATCTCGTCACCCACGGCTCCCACCACCGGGGCCAGATGGCCACGCACGCGTCGCGGGAGAAATTGCCCTTCCCCACGACGGATTTCATCAATTATAGCCGCACCCGCGCGACATAAATCCCGGTGGTTCGTGAATATATCTCTCCGAAGTTGAAGAGTTGTCTGCCTTTTTTCACTGGGAGAGGTGTATCGCAATGCGTGCAGTATGTTCTAATCGAATCCTGTTGCCCGTCGTGCTCCTGAGTGTTGTCGGCCTGACGGGATGCCCCATGCCGCCCCAAACCGTTCCCTTCGTGGACCTGGACAAGTACATCGGCCTGTGGTACCAGATTGCGGCCTATCCCCAGTTCTTTAACCGCAACCTCGTGGGCGTTACCGCCGAGTACACGCTGAACGACGACGGCACGGTGGGCGTGTTCAACACGGGTATCGAGAACGACTTCGACGGACAGGTAGTGACCATCGAAGGCACCGCCCGCGTGGTCGACACCACGACCAACTCCAAGTTGTCGGTCCGCTTCGACTTCCCCCTGGGACGTCTCTTCGAAGGCGAGTACTGGATCATCGCACTGGACGACGTCGATTACACCTACGCAGTCGTGTCGGATTCGCGAAAACAGAGCCTGTTCATCTTGAGCCGGACACCCACCATGGACCAGCCGACGCTAGACATGATCCTCGACGACCTCGAAGCGCGCGGCTACGACCTCGATGAGTTGGAATACACGCCGCAACAGACACCGTAAGACGGCGCAGCACGCTAGACCTCGAGAATGGAATTGTCTCAGCTTCTCATACCATAATGGAGCCCTCAGCGATCCCCTAACTGGAGGCAAACTTATGATGCTCCCCCGCGCCCTGCTTATCGCACTGATGGCTGCCATTCTTGTGTCCTTCACGGCAAACGCGGCAGACGTG
>JAHDWY010000018.1:7112-11564 GCA_023384315.1 Candidatus Hydrogenedentota bacterium
TCGGCGCGCAGGCCCCGGACTTCTCCCTGCCCGGCGTCGACGGTAAGACCTACACGCTCGCCGATTTCTCCGACGCGGACGTGCTGGTCATCGTATTCACCTGCAACCACTGTCCCACCGCGCAGGCTTACGAGGCGCGACTCCAGCAAATCGCCGCGGACTACAAGGACAAAGGCGTTGCGTTGATCGCGATTTCTCCGAACGATCCGCTCGCCGTGCGCCTGGATGAGTTGGGGTATACGGACGTAGGCGATTCGTTTGACGACATGAAGAACCGCGCGGAACTGCGCAAGTTCACCTTTCCCTATCTCTACGACGGCGACGTGCAGGACGTCTCCAAGGCCTACGGTCCCGTGTCGACGCCCCACGTCTTCATGTTCGACAAGGAACGAAAGCTCCGGTTCGCCGGCCGCATCGACGACAATGACGATCCCGAGAAGGTAAAAACTCACGACACGCGCAACGCCATCGATGCCCTGCTTGAAGGCAAACCGGTGCCGGTGGAGACGACGAAGACCCGCGGCTGCTCCATTAAGTGGTCGGACAAGCGCCACACCGTGCAGGAATCGTTGGATCGCTGGGCTCAGGAGCCCGTCGATCTTCAGCGCGTGGGCGTCGATGGCATCCGTGACATCATGAAGAACGATTCCAAGAACCTGCGGCTGGTCAACGTCTGGGCCACCTGGTGTGGTCCCTGCGTCTACGAGTTCCCGCAACTGGTCGAGATGAACCGCATGTACCGCGGGCGCAACTTCGATATGGTCACCATCAGCGGCGACGAAATCGACAACGAAGAAAACGTGTTGGCCTTCTTAAAGAAGAACCAAGCATCCACGCGAAACTACATCTTCCACTCCGACGACGAATACGAGTTAATCGAAGCCGTGGACCCCGAATGGCAGGGCAACCTCCCCTACACACTCCTTATCGCCCCCGGCGGCGAAATCATCTACCGCCACGAAAGCATGATCGACCCCCTCGAACTCAAACGCGCCATCGTAGACTACCTCGGCCGCACCTACTAGCACCTGGTATCCGCGCCTCCCCAGTTGACGCGGTTTCCATCCGCACCCCGAGGTGCCATGGGCTTCCAGCCCATGACCCCACACGGGCGGAACGTCCGTGGCCTCTTAAAAAAGGCATGCCCGAAGCAAAATCGTGCTAATAAATAGAATAGATTGAAAACCCGAAACCACTGGATGACGACGAGGACTTCCTGGATGGCTGTGACTCCCCGTCATCGAATCGATCAACCGGAGACTTCACCCTGCTCTGCGCTGTCAATGTATGTGAGCATCGTCTTCGCGCCGCGCTTGCGAATCGCTCGCAATCGCTCGCACGTCATACGAGCGGATGCGAATTTGCGCTGCTGGACATACAACACGATGAGTTCCGCGAAAACGATCCCGTGCGTGCATCCTTCTGCAATTTCCGATTCGAGGGCGTCTATCGTTTCCTGAATGTCTCCCTGCAACTCATGGAGATGGCCGAGGCTGGATAGCATCCAAGTGCTCCTAGCGCCCCATCGTATTCCATACTTCGCAGCTCGGATCGCGGATCCAAAATCTCCCAATTTGCGATACACCGAGACTAAAAGTTCGGAACATCGAGGATGAAACACGGTGAAGAAGCGCATCGGTTCGAGAAGCCTCAACGCTTCTTCGTAGTTCCCCATACGGGAGTGTACCTCCGCTAGAACGCATCGCAATGCAATCTTTCCCCAGGCACTCTTGAGGCCTTCTTCGCAGAAATGCTTTGCTTTGTCGTACTCTCCCAGATTGAGCATCATGCGGGCGACAAACTCATAGGAGTGCGAGGTTTTTGACCCGAGTGCAATGGCTTTGTCAAGTAACGCAATCGCGGACTCTGCAGCACCGTTCATTGCGAGTACCCGTCCCAACTCCAGAAGAATCTCCTCGCTCTGGCGGGGGCACGTTTCGTCGCGTGTTGCAGCGAGAATGAGGTCCGATGAAGTGCTATTCCATGAATCCTTGCCGCTATCCGCAAGCAAACGGCTCAGCTCCTCGGCGTACCGCCAAGAATGGTCCTCGCACTCGAACATCTTCTGGTACGCTTCGCGGGCGGCAGGTACATCATTGAGTTCCCGATAACAATCACCAATTGATTTCCAGACAATAGCGTTATCGGGGTCCGCCTCTAATGCTCTCTGATAGTGCCGAATTGCTTCTGAATACTCACCGGACTTCCAAGCACCAATTGCACGGCCACAGTGAGCACCATACAACTTGGGCTCCGCAATTCTTCGAAAACGTGCGCGTATGTGCGTGAACATTGTGCCTCACCCCGACGCAAGGAAGTTACTGCAACTTCAGTTTAGCCATTGTCCCCCACATTCTCATAATACTTCACATTCTGCGTGGCGCGTCCGTACGCGACGATATCCGGCCAGCCGTCGCCGTTGAGGTCGGCGGCGAGGGCGTCTTCGGTCGCCATACCGCCGTCGTCGATGACGTATTCTGTGGCGGTCAGCTCACCTGTTGTGCTATCGACACTGAGATCGTAAACGTTCAGACCGGGCACTTCGCGCGGCCCCGCCTTCTCGCGCCAGCCGATGAGTACTTCATCCTGTCCATCCCGATCAAAATCGGCCCACCACACCGCGTGGCCGCCGGCAAGCTGATCGGTGATGACGTGACGTTCCCACGCGCCTTCCTTCAACGAATAAACTACGGCCTGATTCGCGTGCCAGGGTTCAATCGTCGCGAGCATGGGCGGACCGTTCACGTTGCGCTTGATCTCCCCGGCCCCACTCCGCGGCACCGGCTCCGGATTACCGGGGGTCAGCAATGCCGAAAACCACGCCCCATCGGCGCCACGCGTGAACTGCGTGACCCCTTCAAAAGAGGCCGCCAGAATCGCGTCGCCCTTGCCCTCCTGTGGCACGGACCAGATGTTATGCATCACATGCAGTTCGCGGCTGATTTCCTCACTTTCCCAAGGCGTCTGCGTGAAGTCCCCGGGCGGACGCAACAAAAACAGCCGCGCCCCGGTATCCGTGAAATCCGGCGGCTGCGAGTCGCGCCCTTTCAATGGCGCAACGATCAACTCCGGCCTGCCGTCGCCTTCCACATCCGTCCAACGGATGCGGTGCAGCGTCGGTTCCTCTTCCAACAACGTAACCACCTTCCACGGCTGCGACACGTCGTCGCCATGATACAGCAGGTACAACGCCCCGCCGGACGCCGTGTTGTTGAACTGCCAATCCGCACCGAGAGCCAGTTCGGGGATGCCGTCCCCATCGAGATCCTGCGGCGCGATGCAGACGTTCGAGTTGCGCAGCGTGTCCGCAATGAGATGGCGTTCCCAGGTGGGATTTTCATACCACGCCACGTCCTCGCTGCTGACCCCGATGATGTCCGGCTTGTCGTCGCGGTTCACATCGGCCACGGTGATGGCCAGCCCGGTGCCCGCCTCGGGATTGATGACGTGTTCCTTGAACGCTGGGAACGGCGACTGGGCGAGCGCGGGAAAGGAAACAAGAATGCAGACAAACAGCCAAGACATGCGGGCCATAAGAAAGACTCCTGATTCGTTCACTGATGTCATGTCACCTTGCCGAGACAGTTTAGCATGAATGCTTGGGGTGGTCGTCATGGATCGTTTCAATCATGCTGGGAGTTCTACGACATCAGCGCGAGAATGAGAAAGATGGATTCCCGCCTGCGCGGGAATGACGGGTAGGGCGCAATAGCCGGGCGCTGTCCCAAAACGTCATTCCCGCGCAGGCGGGAACCCATCTTCAGATAAGGTCAAATAATGCGCCCTCGTAGAGAATTGGAGTCGAGCAGAAGGACTCAATAAAACTCAATCCCGAACAACTTCGCTTGCCGAAGTTGAAACCGCAGAATCACCGCCGTGTCTTCGTGCTTCAGTAAATCTTCGCCCTGCCAGGTGACCGGAACCGCAAGCCCGTCCCCCACGATACGATCGGCATCGCCGAAGGTCCGGCCCGCCACGTCCTCCCCGGTACCGAAACGCCGCACGGCGGTCTTGATGTACCCCGACGGTTTCACGGAGCAGTTCAACCGGATCCGTTCACCGCGCGGCAGCACGGCCACGGTCGCAAACTCACCTTCCTCGTCGCACTGCAAGGCCACGAGCCGGCCCTTCGGCCAGGTCGCCATACCGCCCTCTCCCGCCACGCCGGGAAACAGCCCTTTGCGCATTTCAAAGTTGCGACCCGGGTACTTGTGCGGAATCGGCTGCGCGCCGTAAGTGAGTCCCCACACGTCGCCGGGATATTCAAGCAAGTTGCCGCTGCACACGATATACCCCCCGGTCGGCGTGCCGGGCGCGCCTGTATCCACCACGGGACCACCAGGCACCCGCGACCACACAACGCCGTCCGCGCTGGAGTACAGCCACGAAGCGCCGCCGTCGCTCTCGAGTTCCCAGATCCACGGAAACATCACGTGGTTGTCGGGAACACCG
>JAHDWY010000018.1:11574-17671 GCA_023384315.1 Candidatus Hydrogenedentota bacterium
TTGCAGTTCGTGTAGAAGAGGTGGCTCGGCGCCATGTCGGCCCCCGTGGACAGCACGATCTCCGGCTTCTCAAAGTGCCGGAAGTCCTTGCTCACCGCGCGTCCCACGGACCGGCGTCCGACGCTGATCCAGCCGTCGGGATTGATCGCGTCCATGTCCGGCGCCTTCTCGTTCACCTGCCACGCGCGCACGTAGGCCACGTACTCGTCCCGGTCCACGTCGTAGTAGCACGTGTTCAACGTGTCCGCGTGTTGCACCATGAGCGGTTCTTCGAGAAGGGTCCAATGGATCCCATCCGGCGATACTGCGCCGAACACAGCGACCACGCAGCGAAATCCGCCCACGTCCTGCCGCCGCGCCATGGTGTCGACTTCGCCCGGATACTTCGCGGCATACGCGTCCCACTCTTCGTCAGTGATGATGCCGAGATAGAGCATCTTGTAGCGTTCATCGGTCGACGATGGATCGACAAACACGCTCCCGCCATGGAACCCGCGCACGGAACCATTGAGGTCTCCGCGAAAGACGATGTTGTTGTCCTTGTTGCCCGCGTACTCGAACAGGCCAAGCTTGGGATACTCCCAGGTCACGCTGTCCGCCGATTCCGCGTAGGCGATGTGCGCGTTGTATCCCGGCAGAATCCGATCCTTGGTGCTGAACGGCTCGGGATCATCAGATGGCCCCATCGTGTACCAGGCTTTATACTTGCCCTCGTCGAAAACTTGCGCGGCAATCTGCCCCGGTTGAAACGGCACCTTCTCCGCAGGCTGCACGACGAGCCGGATGCCCCGCGGCATGTCCTGGGTCGTAAACTGCGCGGGCCGCGTCCCGTCCCCTTCGAGCCACGCGCCCACGTTCTTCTCTTCCTCCGTCGCATCCGGCGCATGCTGGATCTGCCACCCAAAACTCCCCTGCCGCACGTACTTCCAACTCGTGAAGTAGATGAAGCTGCTCTTCAATTCCACCGGCTCGCCATAGAACCGGTCCACTTGCGCAAGGCTTGCATGTGCCAGCGCGAGAAGCAACGTGTAGACACCAAGGCACGCACCCAACCGACGTGGAATACGAGATTCTGTAATCATTGCCGTTCCCCTTTTGCTGAGCCAAATCATACCACGACACACAAATCGTAAGAATGAGCCGGATGTAGCGCAGGCGTCCCCGCCTGCATTCTTATGGCATTGGCAAGGGCTTTGCAGGCGGGGACGCCTGCGCTACATCCGGTATGCCAAACCAAAGTCTTCGTGCGATTGCCCTCGCCGTACCCATTGCGAATGCGCGGAATCCGGTTTAGAATGACAATCACCAGTCGGGGGACTGGGGAAGGCGCACAACGCCGGCATCCACTGCCGTGCGCGTGCGCCAGGGGGGATTGCCGTGAACGGTCCACAGGCCAAGACCAATCGCATCATCGCGGCGCTGGAGCAACGCGAGGCGGACCGCGTTCCCATTGGCGAATTCTTCTGGTCCAACTTCGTCCGTCGGGCCAAGCAGGACTTCCACACCGGCGACGACTTCAACCCCTACACCTACTGGGACCTCGACATGGTGGTCCTCAATCCCAACATGGACCCGCACATCACGCCGGTCGAAGTGGTGCTCGAAGAAGCCGACCGCAAGGTCGTCCGCACCGGCTTCGATGCGACCATTGAACTCAGGGGCACCTACCCCATGCCGCGGTATGTGGATTTTGATACCAAATCCTACACAGACATGGAAGAGTTTCAATTCGACGACCCGCGCGATCCGCGCCGCTACAACGCCGCAATCGATGATCAGATTAATTCTGTCGGCGACTCCCTCGCCCTCGGCAACCCATCTTGGGTGGATCGTGTCGAAACCTTCGCGCGCGAATGCTGCGTCTTCGGCAGCGTCTGCGAACCCCACGAGATGATCTGGCGCATCATGGGCACGGAGAACGTGCTCTACAAACTCGGCGAGAACCCTGGACGCATGGCGGCGTTCATCGAGCGTCTCGGCGATTTCCTCGTGGGCATTGCCGAAGCCCAAATCGCTGCCGCCCAGGGAAAACTGTCGGGACTGTACATCTGGGGCGATGTCGCCTACGACCGGGGCATGTTTTTCTCGCCGGACTACTGGCGTGCGGTATACAAGCCGCAACTCCGGCGCATCTGCGACGTGATTCATGGCGCGGGACTGAAAGCGATTTACCACGGTTGCGGCAACGCCTCCGTGCTGTTCGAAGACATGATCGAAGCCGGCGTGGATGCCTACAACCCGCTCGAAGCGAAGGCAGGCCTGGACGTCGTCCAATTGAAACGTCAGTTCGGCTCCCGTTGGGCCTTCAACGGCAACATCGACGTTCGCGTGCTGGCGACCAATAACCGTGACGCCATCCGCCGGGAGATCCTCACCAAACTGAACGCGGCCAAAGGCGGCGGCTACATCATCCAGTCCGACCACTCCGTGCCCGATGACGTGGACCCCACAAGCTACGACTACGCGCGGCAACTCGTCCGCGAATACGGCACCTATCCGCTTAACCTGGGCGAATACGATCTCGATGTATCCGAACCCGCAACCACTGTATGAGGCAACGCAAATGACACGCTACGGCATGGTCGTTCGGATAAAACCCGACAGGCTCGACGAGTACAAGCGGTTGCACGCGGCCGTGTGGCCGGAGGTCCTGCAGCGGATCACGGCATGCAACATCCAAAACTATTCGATCTACCACAAGGACGATCTGCTGTTCAGCTATTTCGAGTATGTCGGCGAAAACTTCTATGCTGATATGGCAAAGATGGCCGCGGACCCCGTCGTGCAGCGCTGGTGGGAGGTATGCAAACCCTGTCACGAACCGCTCCCCACCCGCGCGGAAGGCGAGTGGTGGGCCAACATGGAAGAAGTTTTTCATTGCGATTGAACGAAGACTCGGACTGTCGCACTCACATCAGGATAATGTCATGACCAGCAAAGAACGCATGATGCGCGCGCTCCATCGCGAGAAACCGGATCGGCTGCCGGTGTCGGTACACCAATGGCAGGGATACCACCTCGATACCTACCTGGACGGTATCAGCGACATCGCCGCCTTCGAACGCTTCGGCATGGACGCCCAGATCCAGTACTTCGAAGAGATGGGCCAGTTCTGGCTGGTCAACGCCGACTACGCAAAGGCGTCCACGGCGGACTGGCGTGACGAAGTGACGGTCATCAGCGACGACCCCGACCACCGCGTCAATCACCACACGATTACTACGCCGTCCGGCACGCTTACCTACAAGACCGCCGGCGACCGCAAAACGACCTGGATCACGGAGTACCTCATCAAGCGCGACGAAGATATCGAGATCATCCGAAAGCATATGCCCGTCCCCGTGCTGAACCTCGCACCCGTCGCGGAAGCGTATGACCGCGTGGGCGACCGCGGCATCCTGCGCGGCTTCGTGTGGGGCGATCAGGCGGGGTGCTGGCAACATGCCTGCTGCCTCGCAGACGCCAACGATCTCATCCTCCGCTGCCTGACCGAGCCGGACTGGGTTCACGAGTTGCTCGGGATTCTCCTGGGAAAGAAGCTGCACTTCGTGGCATCCATGAAGGGCGCAAAGTTTGATGTGATTGAAACCGGAGGTGGCGCCGGGTCCTCGACGCTGATCTCGCCGGACATCCATCGTGAGTTCTGCCTGCCCTATGACCGCGAAGTACACGACGCCCTGCACGGCCTCGGATTTCTCGTCACCTACCACACCTGCGGCGGCACCTTTGGCATCGAAGACGCCATCGTCCAGAACGGCTGCGACATCTCCGAAACCCTCGCCCCCAAGAGCATCGGCGGCAACCAGGAGCCCTGGGAGTTCAAGGCAAAGGTCGGCAACCGCCTCGCCCTCATCGGAGGACTGGACCAGTTCAGCGTGCTCACCGAGGGCAGCGACGCGCTTATCCGCGGAAAGGTTCACGAACTATTCGAAAAGGTCGGCGACAACGGCGGCTACATCTGCTCCCTCGCCGATCACTTCTTCGAAACCCCACCGGAGAAGCTTCAAGTCTATGCCGACGCCGCCCGGGAATGTACCTATTGATACACGCCCGCGCCAATCACCGGGTCCCGAAGCCCAAGCTGCCCACCATGGAAGCGCCACACGCTCGTTAGGAGGGCGGGTTTTCCTACCCGCCCCGCCAGCAATCATAGATTCACCCCATTGACTGGAACAGCACGTGGACCATGTAGGGTGATACTCGGCCAACGTTGCCTATCCCGTGCACGCAACCGTTCGCACGGCGGGTTGGAAAACCCGCCCTCCTTTTACCAATGAAAGGACGCTTGCCTCCAAGCTCTAACTGACTATCGCAGGAATGGCAGCAGTCGGATTAGTTCCTGGCGTGCGACATCGTCGCCGGGGAATTGTTCATGGAGCGCGCGTAGTTCATGGACGAGCGATGCCACTTCCGCCTGGTCATCACACTGCTTCGCATGCTGCACGGACGCACTCAGGCCCTTGACAAAATGGACCCGAATACCTGCGTGCTCTGGGTTCTCAGCATACAGCGATCGCAGACGATCCAACAGCGCGACACGCCGGGATCGCTCATCCATCCGTCGCGCGAGACTCAACGTGCAGTAGGTCGCGCTGGCGAGCATTTCTTGAAGGGACGCGTCCTCCGAATCCGCGCTCCGAAGATTGGCAAAAGCATCGAGCAATGCCTCGCGACGATCCAGATCCCCCGCAAGGCTTGGCTTGGAAAGCGCACTGTACAGGCTGCCGATCAGACTCTCGCGGACCTGTTCATCTTCGGGCTGAGCCGCATTCAGCCGTCGCAACTCGTCGAGTACATGGTCGCATCGTTCGATGCTGTTGGAGTTGATGGCATCTTCAACCGAAATCGAGAGCGCCTCTGCGAAGGTCTCACGTAAGGGCCCATCGCTCGGATGCTCCCTACAAAGGGTCCGCAACGATTCAAGCAACACATCGCAACGCCGATCGTCATATTGTTCCATCGCCGGTGCGAGCGCATCCAGGCATGCCGCCGCGTATGCACAACGCAATTCCGTGTCATCGCGTGCCCCCAAATAGCCCCGGCGCGCGGCTTCGACGCAATCCTCGCTCTCTGCGACGCCGGCCGTTGGCATATCCGTTCCGTCTCTCGTTGCGCCTTCGCGCCTCACTTGTCGAATCTCTTCCCGCAATGACTCGCATTGCGCGGCATCGTCCGAGAGTCGCGCAATGAACAATTGGCCCGCCAATGCCTTTACCAGTTGCTGGCGAATTTGGGCATCGCTGGGATTCTGCGAGCGCAATTTGCGCAACTCGTCCAACAACAAATCGCGAATTGTACTTTTGCCGAATATCTCCGCGCGCTCAATGCTGTTGACCAGCCCAAACGACAATTGTATACGCACCGTCGCGTCTTCGGGGTTTGCTTTGTAAAGGTCCCACAATTCGCGAAGCAAGTCCCGTCGTCGCGAGAGGCCGTCCTTCCACCGGGTCAGTTGCAGCGTTTTGAATAGGGCCACGGCCAACGCACCCCGCACCGAAACGTCATGCGGGAAGTCCATCCTCAGCTCCCGTAGAAGCCCGAGCAGCGCCTTTTGTCTTTCGCGGTCGTTCAGGCCGATCGCGTGAACGAACGCAAGCCCCAATCCCCTGGCGAACTGAGCGCGAACCGCGTCGTCAAACGGATACCTTCGGTGAAGGGTGTGCAATTCGGCGAGAAGCGCATCGCGACGATCCGTATCAAACTCGCCGGTACCCGTATCAAGCACGGTCACTAGCGCCTTCGCAAAGCGCTCCCGCACCTCCACGTCGGCGGGATCGTCCTGGTGGCGATGACGAACCAAATCCAACCCGGCGTACATGCTCACCAGGCGATCGTATTCCGGATTCGGAAACGCGCAATCACCCGCCGCGCGCGCCGCATCCAGTTCCCGCAATCGCTCTCGGAATATGCGCCACTCGGATCCCCCCTCACGCGGCACAGTCGCATCCTGGACCGCATCGATATCGGCGATGTAGCCACGGATGCTTTCAATCTCGGGGTAATGGTCGAAGAGTGCTCGTATTTCCGCGAGCAAGACGTCACGCGCCTGCGAATCAGCGGGATCGCGAAGCGTGCTTGCAATGCGATAGAGCGCCTT
>JAHDWY010000801.1:0-1922 GCA_023384315.1 Candidatus Hydrogenedentota bacterium
AGTTCGTCACGTTGACGGACAAGCAGGTCGACGAGTTGTCGAAGCAGATCAACGTACCAGCAAGCAAGATTAAGGAGCGCATCCACCAGTTGCACGAGCTGAACCCGATGCTCGGCCACCGTGGTTGCCGTCTCGGCGTCGCCTATCCGGAAATCACGGAAATGCAGGCGCGGGCCATTCTGGAAGCGGCCGCCGAACTCACCAAGAAGAAGGTCAAAGTGCTTCCTGAGATCATGATCCCGCTGGTAGGCCATGAGAACGAGTACAAGAACCAGGCTGCCATCGTGCGAAACGTCGCCGCGCAGGTTGAGAAAGAGTACAAGCTCAAGTTGAACTACATGGTCGGCACGATGATCGAAATCCCGCGCGCCTGTCTGGTCGCGGACAAGATCGCCGCGGACGCCGAGTTCTTCAGCTTCGGCACGAACGATCTGACGCAGATGGGCTTCGGCTACTCCCGCGACGACGTGGGCGGCTTCCTGCCGTACTACATCGAGCAGGGCATCCTGCCGCAGGATCCCTTCCAGGCGCTGGACCAGGAAGGTATCGGCCAGTTGGTCGCCATGGGCGTCGAGCGCGGCCGTTCGGCCCGCCCGGCCCTGAAGGTCGGTATCTGCGGCGAACACGGCGGCGAGCCGAGTTCCGTGAAGTTCTGCCACCGGGTTGGTTTGAACTACGTGAGCTGCAGCCCCTTCCGCGTACCCATCGCGCGCTTCGCCGCGGCCCAGGCCGCCATCGAAACGCCGCGTAAGGAAGAGAAGAAGGGCAAGAAATCCGGCGGCAAGAAAAAGAAGAAGTAACCTGCCGAATCAATCGTATCAACAGGCCCCCGGTCGAAAGGCCGGGGGTCTTTTTTTTGGACAGCGAGAACTCGCTCTCGCGGATTCCGCATGTAGCGTCGTCTGGACGATCTCAAACTCAGAGACTCCAAGGCGTCGCACTCCAAAGTGCTACTTCAACCGATTCAGAACCTTCTCCTGATAGCGCTCGGCGTAGACAGGGCTGGTCGCGCGAAGGTCGGCGGGGTATTGCGCGACGAGTGCCTGCAACGCGGCGATGCGCTCGGCAGTTGCGGGGTGGGAAGACAAGAACTTCAACGCAGGTTGCCCCCTCCCCTGCTGCTGTTCGTTTTGCAGCATACGCTCCATGAAGCTCACCATGGCTTCCGGGTTGTATCCCGCCCGCCACATCATGTCCATTCCAATCCGGTCCGATTCGTTTTCCTGACCACGACTGAAGCGCAACTCACCGATGGTACCGATGAGTTGTGCCGCCACTTCCGCGCCCTGCGAAGACCGGTCACCGAGAATGAACCCAATCAGCATACTGTAGCCGTACTGCCGAGTGAGGCTTTCCCCGTGATGGTGGCCGGCCACGTGGCCGATCTCGTGGGCCATGACGGATGCGAGTTGCGCCTCGTTCTGACAGAGTTTCATGAGCCCAGTGTAGATGTACATGTGGCCCCCGGGCAGGGCGAACGCGTTGACGGTGTCTGGGTTGTCGACGACGGTAAATCGGTACGGAACGTCTTGTCTTGGCGAAATGCGGGCAAGGCGAACGCCGATTTCCTTCACATAGTCGTCAATGATGGGATCGTTCAGGATCTTTTCGTTGGCTTCGACTTCCGTCGCCATCTTGTCGCCGAGCGCAATCTCCTGTTCGGTCGAGAGTATGTTGGGCTGCTGTCCCCCCTCGGGCGTAACGCACCCTTGAAGCGAAAGGCCACACAAGACGACGAGGAGCACCGCTAGGTGCGACGGATTCACCAGCTTATACACGGCTCAACTCCGTAGGTTGTGACATCACAACGTGCAGTCAGGATGGTACGCGTGCAGGGCCACTTGCCCCGTATATATCAACATCGTACCATAGGCGGCCATTCCATAGTGTTTAGGGATGGTGTGTTCAGGGGAAAAGCGGAT
>JAHDWY010000801.1:1932-2155 GCA_023384315.1 Candidatus Hydrogenedentota bacterium
CGAGAGTTCCAAAACCGGGTTTCGCCACTGGGCAGGCTATGCGGCGCCAATTCTCATCGTGGCAATCCTCTTGGCGGGAGCCGAGGCCGTTCTGTCCGTCGCGGGTGTGAAACCGCTTGTCCGCTATGAGGACCCTTACGTCGGCTTCACGTCCTACCTTCCCCTGTTTGTCGACGGCGTAGACGCGGACGGGAATTTCATTAAGGCCACCGCCGAGAATAAG
>JAHDWY010000802.1 GCA_023384315.1 Candidatus Hydrogenedentota bacterium
GGATCGAGGAGCGGTATACCAAATTCGGAGCGAAGATCGTGAGGAAACCGCTCGCTACCGCGATGGATTGGCAGTCTTGGAAATCGAACTCGAACCCCGCGATGCCCGTGTGTACGAGATTGTAGAAGAATCGTCATAGCTTTGGTCAGTGCCACAAGGGGAACGGGCGTCTCGCTCGTGATTGGGGTCGCACGCAGACTATCGAATACCATGCGGCGCAGGAGAAGGAGAGAGCCTTTGGGCACGGGCGGGACGCCCGTGCTCCTTGTTCGCCCAACCGGAACAAACTTGAGTCTTTCTACTCTCCGCCTGCGCTCAACCACTCGCGATAGTAGGCGTCGACGGCATTTTGCAGGAGGCGTTTATGTGCTTCGGCGTTGGGATGTATACCGTCAGGTGAGATCCCTTTGGGCATACCCTTGGCGGGGTCGCCGCCAGGTAGCGGAATCGACTTGGGCGGATCCCCAAACCAATACTGCAGGGTCCCCCAATTCTCCACGTATTCACAACGGTCCAGTTCCTCGGCGAGCTGCTTCTTGCGTTCCCCGAGTTCGCGGAGCCAGCTATTGAGTTCTTCCGTTGTGGCGCCGCCGAAATCCATTTTCCAGAATTCGTGCGCGGCTTCGTAGTCGAGATAATCGTAATCGGCGACCGTAACCCGAATACTGTCGCGCACGGACGTGCACCTTTCGACGATGGTGCGAATATTGGCAATGATGGGGTCCCAGACCTTATTCCGTTCCGCGGCGGATTTCCCCGCGAGATTCCCTTGAAGGGCTTGCGTCAGGAAGTCGTTGCCTCCGATCATCAAGTGAACGATGTCGATGGTGGGGTGCTTTTCAAGCTCAGTCTGTATCTCGGCGAGATGCTCCGGCTTCGCCCAATCCGACGCCTTACGACCACCCCATGCGGTGACTTCGCCCTGAGTTTCCCAAGCGCCTAGATCGTTTTCAGCGAGCACCTCGTCGAACACGTCCGGAGCGGGGAATCCGTCCCGGTTCTCAGCGGAGATGGATGCGGCCCAGCTGTCCCCAACGATAAGAATGCGTTTGGTTGGCTCGGCGGCGTGAACGAACCCGACGAGGCAGAAGCACACGATGAGTGTGCGAATTGATCCTGGCATGGGCGTAGCTCCTGGTAAAACAAGGTACTTCAGTATTCTGCGCAAGATGGCCGGCCCGGCACCAGGGGCGCCGGACCGGCCGTATCGATGGCAGCCGGAAAATGCTAGGGGAGCATCAACTGTCTACGAGTGCGCTGGTCGCGCCAATCCAACTGCTGAGGTTTTCGCCATATGTGCCAACATCACTGTCCTTCGCGGGGTAATCGTCGTCGTAGCGCATGAAGCTCACGTGACCGTCGAAGTACAGGATGTTGACTCCGCCAGGAATGTGGTTGAAGGCCTGGATAGCAGGGAAATCCTGGCCGAGGACGCTCAAAGCCGCTCCGCCGTAGGAGTCGAGCATGATCGGCAGTTCGGATTGGGCCGTCGAACTGCCGGCAGGATTGTTGATGTCGGTGATGAAGTAACGCTCGACGCCTTCCCTCATCCGGTTATACTCGTTGGGGAGTGGGGCGCCGTTGTCATCGGTCGTGCCGGTTACGCCGTCGCCGCCGATGAGTGCGGTCTTCAAGGCTGCGGTCTCAAGGGTATCCGGCAGTTCGTAATTCGGACGGGCTTCGATTGCCCACGTGCACCCGTACAGCTTGGCCGACGATTCTTCGGGTATGGTATACGCGCCAGAACCTGGGTTGAAGAACTTGTGAAGCGTCACGCCCACGATGACGTCTTTCAACCGGGACGACGTATTAACGGCATAGGGGATGTAGTAGTAGGACGGAAGCATGCCGGTCAGCGAGTCCAGGCAAGCCTTCGCGTCCGGTTCGACCGGCGCCGACTCGGCCGCGAGCGCCAGCCGGTCGGTAAAGCCAAAGTCTGCGTTCGCATCTGACGGGCAGACCGCGATGTTCATATCCGTGAGGTACTCCGGATAGACCTGGACCCCGTCGATCCCCAAAACAAAGGTGTTACCAAAACGGGAGACCGGGGGAAGCAACTCGCCGTCACTTTCGTTGGAGTACATCTTAAAAACGAGTCCCCACTCCTTCAGGTTGTTCTGACATGACGCGCGGCGTGCTGCTTCCCTGGCTCTT
>JAHDWY010000019.1 GCA_023384315.1 Candidatus Hydrogenedentota bacterium
AGAATCAAGCGCTCCTGATCCTGCAACGCGTCCGGACCCACCAATTGCACCACTTCCTGAAGTTCTCCGTCGCGCTGGAGCAGGGTCTCGATGGCCTGCCGGTTTTGACGCCAGGTCTTGGGGGCGTTTTCCTCGAACCAGGGATCAAGTTCCGCAAAATACAGCGAGTAGCTGCGGTTCCAGTTGATGGACGGATAGTGCCGGCGATAGGCCAACGACGCGTCCAGCGACCAGAGGGCGCCCGCAACGCGTTGCGACGTTTGCGTCACCGGTTCGGACATGTCGCCGCCGGGAGGCGATACGGCGCCGACGATGGTTAGCGAGCCGAAACGCGGGCTCTCGCTTTCGGCGTCGCTGCCGCAGACCATCACGCGGCCGCTGCGCTCGTAGAACTCGGAAATGCGGGCCGCCAGATAGGTCGGGTAGCCTTCTTCTCCGGGCATCTCTTCGAGACGCGACGAGATCTCGCGCAAAGCCTCCGCCCAGCGGGAGGTACTGTCGGCCATGATGGCCACGTCGTAGCCCTGGTCGCGGTAGTACTCGGCGAGCGTAATGCCGGTGTAGACCGACGCGTCGCGCGCGGCCACGGGCATGTTGGACGTATTCACGACCAGCACCGTACGGTTCATGAGCGAGTCGCCGGACTTGGGGTCCTTCAGGTGCGGAAATTCATCCAGCACGTCGGCCATCTCGTTGCCGCGTTCGCCGCAGCCCACGTAAATGATGATGTCGGCGTTGCAGTATTTCGAGAGCGTCTGCTCCACAACGGTCTTACCGGTGCCGAAACCGCCGGGCACGATGGCGGATCCGCCCAGGGCGATCGGAAACAAACAGTCCAGCACGCGCTGCCCCGTCAGGAAAGGCCGGTCCGTCCGCATCTTCTTGGCAATGGGACGGGGCCGCTTCACGGGCCAGTAGTGCATCATTTTCAGTTCGGTACCGTCGTCCAACGTGGCGACGGTGTCTTCGACCGTAAATTCACCGGTGGACACGATGGACTTGATCGTGCCCGATTTTCCTGGCGGAACCAGCACGCGGTGTTCGATGGTGCGGGTTTCCGGCACGGTGCCGAGGATATCGCCCGTGGTGACTTTCGTGCCAACGGACACCTTCGGCGTAAAGGTCCACTTCTTGCCACGGTCCAACGCCACGGCGGTCAGCCCGCGATCGATGAAGTCGCCGGACTGATTTTGCAGCGTGATCAAGGGCCGCTGGATTCCGTCAAAGGTCGATCCGAGGAGGCCTGGCCCGAGTTCGACGGACAAGGGAAGGCCCGTGGGGATCACGGGTTCGCCGAGGAACATCCCGCCGGTGTCTTCGAAGACTTGCGCGAAGATCGTGTCCTTGTCGATCCGGATCACCTCGCCCATGAGGTTCATCTTGCCGACGCGCACGATCTCGCCCATGGAGACGCCGAGCATGTTGTTCGCGGACACCATGGGACCGGAAATCCGCGTGATCGATCCGGTCTGTTGCTGTTCGGTAGTGGGCATGTTCGTCACTCCAATCTGATTTCGTAGCCTACGGCGGGTTTCAACACGGCCGACAGGTAGGCGTCAACATTTGACTCTTCTTCTTCAAAAGCCGGGCAATAGACGATAAGGGGAAGTCCTTTGTGCCGCCGCAAGCGTTCCGCAAAAAACTCGGAGAATGCGGAACGGAACGCTTCCTGCACGATGACGACGCTGGTATCGCTTTCCAGCAATTCGTCGAGCCGGGCTTCGGCGGTGCGGGCGTCGTGCGTGTTCTCCACGGGGATGCCGGCGAGCATAAGTTTGAGCGCCGTATTGTCCCGGACGAGCGCGACAATCCTAGGCATACATCATCTCCTCGCGAACCCGGCCGCGCGGCAGGTTGTTCGCTTCTCCGCGGGCGATGAGCCGGAGGTTCACGGCCTCGTTGTACTTGAGCCACGCAAAATGCATAAGCGTCGCGATGCTCAGGAATTGAATCTGCGCTTCGCGGCGTAAGTGGCGGATCAGGATCAGATCGAACATCCGGTCCATGGGGCTGAAACGGGCGGACTGGACGAACATGAACAGCATCTCGCGCAGTTGCTTGTAGATGGTCGTGTTCAGTATCTCGATGGCGGCTGCGGCGTCCCGCGCGTCCGCCAATGCCTGAACGGTGCGCGCCGGGAGGTTGCCTTTCGGCAGGAGGCGTTGCACCAACTGCTCGGTCGACAAGCCGTCCTTCAACTGGAAAACCAGTCGGATGTTAATGCGATCGATTTCCATCCGCAATACGGTGCGTAGGATTTCCGTGTCCTCGTCGTCGGATTCAAGCGCCTTCACGGTCTCGACGAAGTAGGCCCTGTCGAGCGCCTCTTCCAGCACGGAAACCGAATTCTCGGTCTCGTATTCGGGGAAAGCGCGCAGCAACGATCCGCACAACTCCGAATTCCACGCGGCCAGAGCGGTGACCAATTCGTGCATGGTGTTGCGTTCGGCGAAGGACCGCAACAGCGGCACCGTCAGACTGGGCCCCGGCTGCAGCTCGGCGAGCGTCGTCTCAGTGTCGATGCTGTGATGGCGATAGCGCAACAACGACTTGACGGCAATGAGGTCCCACCGCAGGAGAAAGATGTCGATGAGATCCTGCATGGCCCCGCCGCTGAGGCTGCGCAACTTCTGGAACGTCTTCACCAGATTCCGCGACACCGCTTCCTCGATGGCGTCCACCCCGCTGAAGCGCGTCAACGCTTCGGCCAGGTCTTCCTGGTACGGCGTCGCCATCATGGCGTCCACGAGCCGGTCGATCCCCTCGACGTCGATGAGTTCTTCGAACTTGGTCTGCGTCAAGAGACGGCTGCGCATGCCCGCCACGCGGGAATTGATGTACGGGGCGATGGTTTCGAGCCGGTCCATTTATTCCGCTCCCTCCCCGAACAGCAGCCGCAGGCAGATCTTGCGCGCCTCGTTCTCCAGCTTATGGAACCGGCTGGACAACGAGTTCGTAACACGAAAGGTCCGCTCGGCGTCCTGGATAGCGACACCATCATGCAACGCGGCGTGCGGAATGACTGGAACGCCGGCATGTCCGTTCGCGGAGAGCCATTGGCGGCAACGCTCCACGTGGGCAGGCGGCGCCAGAACCTCAGCCTTCTCCGGGGCGACGGTCATGAGTTCGCGCAGCAGCGCTTCCAGAATCGCCGGGAAGCCGGGGCCTTCGGCGATCCGATCCAGTTCGGCGTCCACGCTGTGGAGGATTTCATCCGCCACGGCCTGTTGCATGCTGTGGGCCTGCTGTTCCGCCTGGACTGCCGCCAAATCCCGGGCGCGCCGGGCAAGGCGGTCGACTTCGCGCTGGGCCCGCTCGATGCCTTCGGCATATCGCTTGCCCGCGCGTTCCCGCGCTTCGGCGACGATGGCGTCGGCTTCCGCGCGGGCCGCGGCGAGGCGTGCGTCACACCCCTGCTCGACCTGGCGGGCCATGGTATCCAGTAAGACGTGTTGCATGATTGCCAGACGGCTTAGATGGCCAATACGAGCATGATGGCGATAACGAACCCGAACACAACGATGGTTTCCGGGATGGCGAACAGGATCAGGACGTTACCGAAGAGTTCCGGTTTCTCCGTGATCGCGCCCGTACCGCCCGCGCCTACGGCTGCCTGAGCCTTGCTCGTGGCAATTCCGGCACCGGCAATCGCGATTCCCGCGCCAAGACCCAAGCCAAGCGCGCGCAGACCACTACCGGTCGTCGCACTGGTCTGTGCAACAGATTCAGCCTCGCCTTCGGCTGCGCCTTCCGCGGCAAATCCCAACGGCGCCAGCGTCAGCATACCGGCCAGCAGCAGCAGCGCGACCAGAACCGCCTTCTTGCTCGTGTCACTCAACGTCACCATAATGCCTCCTTCTTGAACGGTTTGTAACCCTTACCTTCGGGTTTATAGAACTTCGGCAGAAACTCGACATAGTTCAATCGCAACGAGTGAATCGTGGGGCTGAACATGCCAAGCCCGATGTTAAACGCATGCACGGCCAACGCCAGGGGCACTCCGATCAAGAGGCCGAGGCCGCCGGCCAATTCGTTGGCCAAATCCGCCACGAGGACGCCCGCAAGCCCGAGCGCCATGAGACGGCAATAGGAGAGGACGTTGCCGATGAGCGAAACGACCTCGAGCGCCATGATGGGCGCCATCGCGCCGACGGCCCACACGAGCAGCCCAAACATGGCAACAAAGCAAAGTACGCCGACAGCCTTCGCAAACATCGTGGTGAAAAGTCCAACACCAACGAAGGCCATGACGAAGATTCCGGTGCCTGCGAGCCCAAGCAGCAACGCGAGCTTTTCCGCGGCGTGCTTGGGATGATGGTGGTGCAAATCCGCACGGATACCTAGGATCAGGGCCAGCGGGATATGCAACACCCCGAACAGGATGGCGTATTTCATGAGGGCGATGGGTTCGTGGCCCCGGTGGAACCAAATGACGGGCATGCCCATCTTGGCCCCGAAGTTCCCGAACAGTTCGCCGTAGAGCAATCCGAAAAAGATGGTCGATCCGCCCATCCAATAAGCGACGGTGCCCACCGCATTCACCGCGGCAATGTGACCGAGCTTCTTTTTGAGGAAAAACCCAAAGGCGATAACCGCAAGGCCGTATGCGACGTCGCCCAAAATGAAGCCGTAAAAGAGCACAAAGGAAACGGCGACGAGCGCCGTGGGATCCATGGTGCCGTACGCGGGCGGCTTGAACAGGGAGAGCAAGACCTCGAATGGCTGTAGCCAAGCCGGGTTGCGTAGTTGAACGGGGACCTCATGAATGTCCACCTCGCTCAAGGGCAACTTGCTCACCAGGGTTTGGCCCGGAAATGCCTCTTCCAGGCGCTTGATGAACGTGTCCGACTCGTCGCTGGGAGACCAGCCGTGGATTACCCCAATCATCTCGCTCTGGGCAAAGCGGTTCATGGCCGTAATCTGCGCCATGCGATCGGCGAACTTGGCCTCCACCGCCATCAATTTGGGGCCAACCTGCGCCGAATACGCTTCGATCTCTTCTTTGAGACGCACCGCGTCGGCCCGGTTCCGTTCGATCGCCGCGTCCACTTTTTGAATTACCTCGCCCAGACCGCCTCCCGCGAGCCCGTTTGTGGGCGGGTCCATAGGCGAAATCTGCTCGTCCTTCAAAATGCGCGAAACCGTATCGTTGTGCGACGGGGAATAGGTGATAACCCCGACGATCACGTTCCGCGAGATTTTTTCATGGACCAGTTTTGATTCCGGCCCTATCTTCTCGCGCAGCTTCTCGCCCAGGCGCTCGATGACTCGGGACCCGTCGCCTCGCAAGATGAAAGCGCGGGCGTCGTGCCCAAGCACCACTTCCTTGCCTTGAAGCAGCGGACGCAAGGCCTGCAAGGACTTCTTAAAGCTCGTGAGGATTTCGATGTTGTCCTGCACATTGATCCGGCGGCGGGTATAGGAGCGCAGCGTTCGAATCCAGGAATGAGCCATGTCAGCCAGTTGCTCTTCCGTACTGCCGTTCAGTTCGCGCGCCGCCGCGTTCTTGGCGCCTTGGGAGGGCTTCACGGCGAGCAGCGGAACGACTTCGGAGAGGCTGCGGTAGAGGTTTTCGAGCGATTCCGCCTCGCGCTCCTGGTCGGTGTCCAACTGCACGCGGCGAAGGAAATCCGGGACGTCCGCGACGGCCAAGGGGACTTCCTCGATATGAACGAGCCCCTGCAATTGAAGGAAGTTCACGATGTCTGTCAGCGACTCGCGCATGCAGACGATCTCGATACGGTCCATCTTTGCGATCATCGGGACCCTCCGGTTGAAGAAGGCAGTATGAGGGATACGACCGCGCCGACCACGGCTTGGGCACGGGTCTGGGCCTCCGCACGCAACCGGGCAAGGCGTTCGTCGGCCTGGCGCTGCTGTTCGAGCCGTTCCCGCTCCCGCGCGGCATCGCCTTCGCGGCGAATGGCGGCGGTATCGTTGGCCAGGCGTTCGCCTTCGCTGTCGATGATTCTCCGGGCTTCGGTACGCGCCTCCGCGACAATTCGCTCGGCTTCGCGTTCGGTTTCCTCGCGTTTGGCCAGGAGTTCGCGCTCGTGACGCGCAATCGCAGACAGAGCAGAGTTCTGGTTTTTTCCGTTGCGTTCCACGGTTCACCAATCCGGTTTGATGGAATTTTCGGGGTTCGACCCCGCCGACGAGCACGCCACTACCCCACGTACACGCCAAGGTGGCACCAATTGGGAGGTATAGCCGGCCAAGCCCGGGGCGTATCGTGCCAAAATTCACGGCCTCGTGTCAAGCATTCGTGCGCAACACGTGATAGACCGCCCTGCAAGGCGCGATATCGTCCGGTTACGGTCTCTCTCCGCTCCTTGCTCGGCGCCCAGGGCCATCGATGAGCGGGTTAACACGGTCCCGCACATCCGCCCCCCCCGTGCGAAGCTAACTGGGGCCTGCGTGATACGCGAAGGTCTCGGGTTCGCACTTCAGGCTCAGCACCCCGGTCCATGCTGGAACCGGAAGGCTTACGCCGGGCTCGGGGGCGGTCTGTAAGGCCTTCACCCTATCCGGTTGAGGAAGGCGCCACGGCAAGCGATCCCAGTCAATCTGCATATCGAAAGGGATACCATCCGGCAATGGGGTTACCACGAGTTCCCGGTCTTCCCGGGTCAGTCGCGCGCCACCTTCGGTTAGAACGGCCCCGAAGCGCACCGGATGTCGTTCGGGGTTCAGGCGCGCCAAATGCTCCGGCGAACCCTGCATATCTCTGGCGCCGCGCGCATTGAGGTACAGCGACTCCGCCGATTGGGACCACTCAACGATGACGCCGTCGCGCCGCTCGATGGCGGCTTCGACGCTTTGTGGCGCCCGGGCATAGAAGCCGTACTGGGGCAAAACGTGGCCGTCGACGGACCAGTCTTCCGCACCCCGATTAACCCATACCTCAGCGCCATTGTCCCAGCGGACGCGTTGGCGGTGCAGGTTATCACCCACGAATTCGACGGAATCAATGCTGCACATTGCAAGTGCCTGGCTCAGGTCGTGGAGCAGCCAATACTTGCGCACGACATCGTGTCCGAAGGGGCTGCTTACCATGGGAGCGCGGCCGGCAAGCACTTCGGTTGCGATGTAGTCGTCGCTGTAGATGCCGTGCAGCCGGGAATCGAGGCCGGCGGCGTAACGGCTGGGATAGCCCGCGCCCTGCATGACGAAGCGGTGGTGGTGAGCCGCATCAAACCAGGGGATGCGTTCGGCGTCCCGGTAGTTTACGCGCCACACGAAGTATCCCGCCCCGCTAGGGGGATGATCGTCAACCCGGATATGATTGGCCTGCGCCCCATCGGCCCACCCCACCAACTGATCGTTTCCACTTTCGGAAATCTGGGGCGCGTCATGGCCAAGCTCGTTGCGGATCCACGCGAACGACTCCCGCCAGATGTCGCGCGTTTCGAGGCGGGTGTGGAAGTCGCCGTCGCGGGTCCAGTAGTCGTATGGGGGTAGAGACGACCATACGTCGATGAAATAGGCCGTCGGCGCGTAATTGTCGCGAATCGCCTTCACATTGGATTCCAGGAACGGCCGGATGCAGTCCGGCCGCCACCGGAGCGACTGGGCGTCACGCCCCCGGTTGAACCAGGCGAAGTCGGGGAGGTCCTTGCCCAGGAAGGCGACGCGATCGTAGGTGAAGGCGTCGGAATCGGGATAGAAGTCGATGTAGTTGTCGTGCGGGGCGAATAGCACGCCGTGCGTGCGGCAGGTGTCGGCGAGCGCGCGGAACGCGTCGCTGCCGCCGGATTCCGGGCGGGGCGGCAGGATGTCCGGCAGCCGGTAGTCGTAGCCCCAGCGCTGCCAACGGTGCCACACGACGACCGCGTCGGTCAGTCCGTACCGGAACGATTGCTCAAGGGCCGCGGCGGCCCCGGTGAAGTCGTCCGTCCACAGGTCAAAGGTAAAACGCCCCGCGAGGTTACTTACGCCGCTTGCGGCCACGCGTCCGTCGATGTCGCGCCAAACCTTGACCGCTTCCCACACGTTGGCGCCGGGGATAAGTGAGATCGTCTGCGCGTGCGGGGTCACCAGGGTGAAGGTGCGTTCCGCCGGGATCACCTTCAGTTGATCCGGCGTCACGTCCACCGCCAGCACCAGTGAAGGTCCGCTCTCAAAATCCGCGCCGACATATGACGTGGACAAGCGGTGACCCTCGAATCCCGGTGTGAAGATCCGGGGCGCTTCGATCACGTTCCCAGGGCCCGCGTAAACGCGATGAACCGGCTTCGACCAGGACCCCAATGCAACGTTTTCAAGGTACGTCACGTCCCAAGGTTCAGCGACGGGCGAGTTCTCGAGCCACACCTTCAATTGCAGCGCGCGAGTGTCGAGGCGAAAGTCGGCAAGGAGGTCGAACGCCTTCTCGCTGCTCCTGAATTGGTGCCGCACGCGATATGCGCCTTGGGCCGGTTCCTCCGAAATGGACGTCAAGCGGAACGGGGAATCCTTGTCGAGCAATGTCGCGCCATCAATAGTAATCGACAGTCCATAGAACTCGACTTCCTCCGGACCGGCGCCGAAACGGACCTGCGCATCCAGCAACCCGCGCTTGCCTTGGCACACGTCGACGGGCACCGCCGCGCCGGCATCTGTTACGTGGCCGCTCAGTACGGTCTTGGACCGGGAACGGGCGTGACGCCAGCCCGGACGCTTCGCGGCTTGTTCATGTGGAGTGGGTTGTTCGGGAAATTCCGTTTTGAAGATGAGAATGGGATGCGCCGCGTGCGTTACGCCATCGGTCTCGTGATCGACGTACGCGTGAATTGGGTACAGCGCGCTGTACACGCGAGGCCCGGGTTTCAGCGAGAACTCTCTTGTCTCGGATGCTCCACCCGGAAGGGTGAACGCGGCGGGCGCCGCGGGTTCGATTGTCCAGTCGTCAATCACGCGGACGCGCAGGGTACCCGAGACGCCGGAGGTTCCCGTGTTCTCGATCACGACGCGCACCGGAACTGGCTCGGTACGGTTGGTCACGCGTTCCGGCGCTTCAATACGCGCAGTGATCGCGCCTGCCGAATCGATGGGATCCTCGAACGCACTGGCAGGCGAGCCCGCCACGATCAGGAACCAGCTTATACACGCTGCGTGGATTCCGACTCTTGGCACTCTCATGAATCGTTCCCCCTCATCCCTACCGCCTCAGCAATCTCCCCCGGACCTTTTCAAACTTTTCGCGTATCGATGGCGGTGTCGATAGCGCCTGCTATTCTACTTAGGTTCATGGGGTGTCTGAAAGGCTTCAATACCGGCATAGCGCTTCGAGGGCAAAGGCCGTCGTAACGGCCTCGGAAACCCAGCGAATTTCGGGACCGCCATCGGTATTCGCGATGAAGAAGACCGCCTCATCCCAGCCGCCGGAAGCGGGGTTTTGCACAGCCGTCAGATATTGGATTCCCCGGTCGATCCGATCGGTGTCCCGGCCGGCATTCATCAAGGTCAACACGGCGAATGCGGTATTGAGCGCGGGGTCGCCCCGGTCCCAGTATGTGAGGCCACCGGGCAAATTATCGGCCTCCTGCTCAACCTCGTCGGCGAGCAGCTCCACAGCGGGCGCCAAGCCGGGTACGGGTCCATCGTGGTAGGCTCGGGAAACGCAGTAATGAAAGACGTAGCTGTCGGGGTAGTAGTCGGTAATCTCGTCGTACCGCGTTCGATAGAGGCCTTGCGCGACGACCGCGTTGATGAGGTCGACGGCGGCGTCGAATCCAGGAGTCGCAGTTTCGCCGAGGCGGGCCAGCGCGTGCAATACGTTGGCGTTGACGACGAGATCCACGTCGTTGGGGATTGTCGGATCGGGCGGGTCCTTGTAATTGAGCCAGGTCAGGAAAGCGCCGCTCTCCTCGGGCAGCCAGTCGGGCATCCTGCGGAGGGGCACTGCCCCAGTATCGGTCCAATCGCTGAAGATGTGGGACGGTTCGCCCGCTACCCCAGGTCCACCGTCCAGGGTGCCGTCCGCCAGCAGTGCGGCATAGGTCGTCGCCGTCACGTCTGCGTCGGGCGGAATCCCCAAGGCGTGCGGGTAGATGCGGACATTGGCCGGCACGCGAGTGCCTTCCAGGAGAGGGCCCTGTAATACGGCTAGAGCGATTTGCTGAACGGGCGTCTCCGCCGCGCTTGGTTCGGGGTCGTAGGGCCAAAACCCGAACGTCCCAGCTTCGGGTGAGCCGGGATCGGATTGGAAACGCTGCAGGAACCCGATGGCGCGCCTGCGCATGGTCCGAGCCGACGCAACATCCTTCGCGGACAAACCCAAGTCATCCATGGAATCTTCATGGATGAGCGTGAGTGCATGGTGAATGAAGGCCACGACGAAGGGGCTGACTTCGCGGAACCGGATGTTTGGCGCGTTGGCAAAATGGAACTCTTGCGGCCAGTTGCCGGCGTAGTCGGTGGTGCCGGTAACGCGCAATCGCGCCGTTTCGGCGTCGGTAACCTGGGTGTTTTCCAAATACCGCAGTGCGCGCGCAACGGGGTCGGGGTCCTCCGGACAACCCAACGTTAGGATCGGAAGCAATAACACGAACGGCAGTACGCGTCGCATTTGGTTCTCCGGGTGCGGCCTCGGATTCTAAAAGAACAGAAAGTATCGCGGCACCCGCTCCATGTAGCTGCGGTACGAGTCGCCGTACTGCCGAAGGCATTCGCGCTCTTCAATCTGGTTCGTATGATGCATGAGCGCGAACAGGACCAGATTCGCCGCAAGGATAATCCAGGACGCCGTGGCAAGACCAGCGCCCATCCATGCGATGAAGGAGGTGACGTACATCGGGTGACGGGAGTACCGGTAGATTCCTTTGACGATGGGTACGCCGGGCGGGGTGCTGTGGTAGTTGGCGAAGGACCAAGCGTATCCGGCTAGTCCGAGGGCGAACAACGGCATGCCGATGTAGAACCAGAGGGTTCCCAGTTTGATGGAAACCCAAGCGGCGTACACCATGGCCGCGACGTACAAGTTCTTTTCGACTTGGACGAGCGCGTTGACGGCGGGCGTGAACTTTGGGGCGTTGGTGAGCCGTTTGGTCTGCTCCTTCGAGAAAGCCAGGAGAAAACCGGCGGTGACGAGCCAATAGAGCAGCGTGAACCACCAGCCGTTCCAAAACCCCAGATCGAACTCCGGCTTCAGCGTCATACACCAGACTCCGCGGACGGCGGACGTTTTACCCGATTCGCCGCAACTACACGTTGAATCGGAAGAGGACGATGTCGCCGTCTTGCATGATGTATTCCTTGCCTTCGAGACGGACGTGGCCGGCTTCCTTCGCCTTGGCCATGGAGCCGGCGGCGATGAAGTGGGCGTAGTTCACGATCTCCGCGCGAATGAACCCGCGGGCGATATCGGAGTGGATCACGGCGGCGGCGTCGACGGCCTTCGTGTTCTTGGGAATGGTCCACGCGCGGACCTCCGGCTCGCCGGCGGTGAGGAAACTCATGAGGCCGAGCATGTCGTAGGCGGTTTGCAAGAACTGGGTGCGCGACTCCTCGCCCAGTCCCAGGTCTTCGCGGAAGGCGGGCCGGTCTTCCTCCGGCAGTTGGGCGACTTCCATCTCCATGGCCCCACAGAAAGCGATCACGGTCAGGCCGGATTCTTTGCCGAAGGCGTCCAGCCCGGCGGGGTCCTCGTTGCCGATGGACTCGTCGCCGTAGTTGCCGAGGAGCAGCAGTGGTTTTTGGGAGAGGAAGCAGTAGCCGGCGATGTCGCGCTTCTCCTGCACGGAGAGTTCCAGGGAACGCAGGGAGTGGCCGTTCTCGATGTGCTCTTTGCACTGAACGAGGACCTTGTACTCGTTGTCTTTGCGGTTCTCTTTCTCCATGCGCTCGATGCGGCGTTCAACGATAATGAGATCGCAGAGTTGAAGTTCCTCTTCCAGGCTACGCGCGTCGCGGGCGGGGTCAACACTGCCGAGGGGGTGCATGACTTCTTCATTGCCAAACGCGCGAACGACGTGGACCAGGGCGTCCACGTTCTTGAGCGCCGTGAGGGCCGCGGAATCGAGGGCTTTGTCGTCGCCGCCGGACTCGTTCGGGGCGATGTCCACGAACTGAAACTCTGCGTAGGTCTTCTTCTTGGGCTTGTAGATTTCGGCGAGGCGGTCCACGCGTTCGTCGGGCACTTTCAACACGGCCACGTTGGAGTCGCGGCTGCCGAAAGTACCGACGGCGGCATGGGCGCCCGTCAAGGAATTGAAGATGGTGGTTTTGCCCGAACGGGCGAAGCCAATAATGCCGACTTTCATGAAATGGCCTTTCCAGGGTGAAAGGCGGAATAGTAGCAGCCGGAGGTTGCTGGGAGCAAAAGACCTTCAGAAAACGGTAGGGGTAAAAGGCAAACGCGGCTCGCCGACCGCATCTTTACTGTCTGACTCCAGAGTCCCCGGCATCGGATATTTCACCGTAGTGCGCAACCAGCGCGCCAGGGCCCGCCATGGCGGTAAGATACGAGCGGCGAACCGCGTTACATCCTGATTGTACCCCCGGTTTGAGAATCTGTCAAGAGGGTTTCGGCCAATATTTTCGGGGGTGATAAGCCCTTTGTACTCGCCGCTTATCCGTTGCCGGATTATTCCGAATGAGGACGCTGTTGGCTATGCAGCAGCAAGGTTTTCACCGGATTCGACCCCTCGGATTTTTGCGACATTTCTCTGTCACGGCAATACAACACTTCGGAGGATTCCATCATGCGCCGCACTCTCCGCAAATCGTTACTCTCGGCAAACGTCTTTGTTGCGATCATCGCCGTGGCGCCTCTTGCCGTTGCCTTGCCTCCTTCGGGCGATGACGCCAAACAGGCGGTGGAAACTTCACCACGGCACGGGGAGTACGTCTTCGTCCCCATGCCGGACAGCGACGTGAAACTCCGCACGTGGGTGTCGTATCCGGAGCGGGCGGACAAGGCGCCGGTGGTGATCGTGATTCACGAGATCTTTGGCATGACGGATTGGATACGATCCGTCGCGGACGCGCTCGCGGCAGAGGGGTACATTGCGGTTGCGCCGGATCTGATCTCCGGCATGGAGGGCGCGGAAGAGAATCCCCGCGAAACCATCGGCCGGTTGGAGGATTCCGAGGCCATCAATCGACTCAATGTCACACTCGACTACGCCCAGAATCTGCCCGCAGCGGGAGACACCTGCGCGGTTATGGGGTTCTGCTGGGGCGGGAAGACGAGCTTTCTGTACGCCACGGCGCAGCCCGAACTCGACGCGGCGATTGTGTATTACGGAACGTCGCCGGAGACATCCACGTTGACACAGGTGAATGCGCCTGTGCTGGGCCTGTATGGAGAGAACGATGCGCGCGTTAACTCGACGATTGAAGAGGCCGAGAGAGAACTGAATCGACTGGGCAAGTCCTTTGAAAAGGAAATCTACGCGGGAGCCGGGCACGGGTTTCTACGCCAACAGAGCGGCCAGGATGGGGCCAACCAGCAGGCCAGCGAGAAGGCCTGGGAACGAACCCTCGCGTTCCTGAACGAGCATACCGGCGGATAGTCACCCCTTCTTCCGCACCCGTTTCCCGGAGCGACCCGCCTCATGGTACTGTGGACTGCGCCGACAGGAATTGTGGGCCGAAGTCGCAACGAGGAGGGAGTCGTGGGGAAGCAGTCGAGTGGCAACAACAAGCCGCGAGTGGTGACGAATTCCGGTGTGCCGGGAGGTCTTTGGCCGGAAAAAGCATACAAGAACCTCAACTTCTTGAAGAGTCCGGACGCGCGCGAGATTCGGGTACTGTGCGAGTTCATGGAGCCGGAAAGCCGGTTCCGCAAGATGCGCGTGAAGGACACCATTGTGTTCTTCGGTTCCGCCCGGATTGTGTCCAGCGGCACGGCACAGGCGGACTTCGAGACGGCCGAAGCGGCGCTGAAAGGTATGAAGCGCCCTCCAAAGGAACTTCAAGACGCCTACGCTCGGGCGCGTCACGCGCGGCACATGTCGCGGTATTACGACGACGCCATGGAGCTGGCGGAGAAACTGACGGCGTGGTCCAAATCGATACCGGGCCGCAAGCGCCGGTTCATCATTTCTTCCGGCGGGGGGCCTGGCATCATGGAAGCGGCAAACCGTGGGGCGGCGCAGGCGGGCGGGTATTCGATCGGCCTGAACATCAGCCTGCCTTTCGAGCAGAAGCCCAACCCGTATCAAACCCGCGAACTCTCATTCGAGTTCCACTATTTCTTTATCCGGAAGTTCTGGTTTGCGTATCTGTCGAAAGCGCTCGTGGTATTTCCAGGAGGGTTCGGCACTTTCGACGAGTTGTTTGAACTTCTCACGCTGATTCAGACCAACAAGACGGCGAAACAAATGCCGGTGGTCCTTTACGGAAAGGAATTCTGGAAGGAAGTGGTAAACTTCGAGGCGCTGGTCAAGTGGGGCATGATCAGCCGGTCCGATCTCGATCTCTATTTTGTCGCGGACGACGTCGATTCCGCCTTCGAATACGTCCGAGACGAACTGGTCCGATTGTATTTATGATGGGGCAGGACGAACCCGCCCCACGACACGCGGGTCGCACGATATGTAAATCGGCGCTGGCGGATTGAATCTGGAATTCGCTCTACATTTACTATCGGAACCTGAGAAAACATCCCCCTAAATCCCCCTTCAAAGGGGGACTTTGGTCAACGAATCGCTCAGGGCCTTTGAGAAGGGACTTGGGGGCTCAGGTCACTAGTCGCGCGAACGGTATTCCCGGCGGGGGCGCTCCTCCCGGGGCCGGGCCTCGTTGATCTTCAGGGGACGGCCGCAGAGTTCATACCCGTTCAGCGCCGCGATGGCCGCATCTCCCCCTTGCTTCGTCGCCATTTCGACGAAGGCGAATCCCCTGGACTGTCCCGTCATCCGGTCCATGATGACGTTCACGGACTTGACGTCTCCGTGCTTGGCGAAAACCTCCCGTAAATCGTCCTCGGTTGCCTGGTACGAGAGATTACCGACGTAGATATTCATGGCGCCTCCTCACAGTTACCACCTCCAAACCCAGGTGCGGCCGTAATCCGGCACATGGATTCCGCGGAGGAAAAACGAACGAACGAGGGGAATGGAATGACGGGAGTGAAACATCGACTGGTCACACAACGCTACACACCTACTCTGGACCATCAACGACTTACAGTCTGGGTATAGCACATTTCTGGAAATCTTGCAATAGGATTTTCAGCCGGGAATATGCCACAAGTCCTTGAACTGCCTTGATTGGGGTACGGTTCCGTGGTAGTTTTCATCGTACCGTGCCAATCGCCCCAACGCCGCGGGGATTCTGTTCGGAGAGGAGCAACGTGAATCGCAGGTCCATGTCATTTGCCGTCTGTTTCCTGGCAATTGTCTGCGTTGCGGCGAGTCTGCGGCTGGCTGGTTTGGGCGATGTTGGAATCTTCGGAGTCGATGGCGGGCGGTACATTCTTGACGGGCTGAGCAAGGCGAACGAGTTGGAGAATGGCATCCGGCTGCTGGAGGGTAAGTGGTCGGAACTGACCGGCTCCGGGGAGTTCCTGCTGTCGGATTTTGCCCCGGAGGCCGCGGAGCGCCTTGCGCAACAGTATCCCTTCTCGCCGAAACTCGGGGTGTCTTACCTCACCGGAATGGTTCTTCTGTGGACCGGGCCTTGGGTTTCCGCCTTCAGCGTGATTGAAGCGATTGCGGGCATCTTGCTCGTGGCGGTCGTCATTGTGTTTGTGGGGAAGCTTCGCGATTGGCCGACGGGGCTGCTGGCGGGGCTGCTGCTGGCGGTGTCAGGGTACAGCGTCTACTACGCCCGGAACGCGTATCCCCAATCCACGGCTTCCTTGTGTTACGTGCTGGCGGTCTGGGCGCATGCGATCGCGTACGCACCAGGGAAGGATGGGGCTCGCGGGAATCGCTCGTATCTCGTCATGAGCGGTGCGTTGGCGGGTATCGGCTTCTGGATCAACTACCAGATTGCAGCAGCGTTGCCGGCGCTGGCTGCGATTCAATTGTTCGCGTCATTCAAAGGCGGCGGGGCGGTGCGCGGTATCAGGCAATTTGTTTCCGGCGGACTCTTGATGACAGCGGGATTTGTAGCGGTGCAACTCGCGGCCGAGGCGGTCACGTATCCGTGGGTACTGCTCTTCCGGAGCCAGGGCATGACCTACCCCCATGCAACCTACCTGGAACTACTCTGGCCGCGCCTTGTAAGCCAGAGCGGTGCGCCGGTGAACATGTCGGGGCTGGTGCTTCTCCCCTACTTCCACGGCGTCCTGGAAGGCTACCCGGCGACACTGATTGCCCTCGTGTTGCTTACCGGCGGGGGGTTGGTTGCGATTGGGACGTGGGCCAGCGGGGATAGCAACGGGCGGTACCGGGCCTTCGTCTACGTGATGGTGCCGTTTGCCGTGCCGGTGCTGATCTTTTCGTTGAAGACCATGCAAGGGGCGAGGACCTTCACGTTCGCGTTGCCGTTCTTCGCGGCGCTGCTGGCGATGGCGGTGGTTGCCATTTGGCGATACCCGACGTCGTACCGGGCGCCGATCCGGATGACCGTCGTGGTCTTGATGGGGATCAGTTTCGCCTCGAGCACCGTGTGTCTGCGGGAGATCCTCGCCATTCGTTCCGCGTATCCGGTATGCATCGCCCACCTGAAAGAAACGGACAGCCCTGGCGCTTGCGCGGCGTGGTCGTCGGCGCTCGAATCGTATCTATTGCAGGAAGGGCTGGAAGGCGGCAGTTTGTACCGCTACGTGGGCGAGGAACGCGTTCCGCCACGGTGGTACGTGAGCGACTGGCAGGAGTTGTACGACCGGCGGTACCCGGACGAGGCGGTGGCGCTTCCAGCAGGGGCCGAACCGGACCGGGTATTCGACCACTCCTTTGGACGGATCTTTCTAGAAGTGGAGGCCTTTCCCTCGTACGGCAATACGATCGACAACATCCGGTTTGTTCAGAACCTGGATCTGAATCGCGCGCGAAAGCTGTTGGTATACGATCTGCACGAGACTGGATTACGATCGCCGCTGACCATGACCGCTCCAGCGCCGCTCCGCGACTGAACGAAAGCGCAGGTATGGCATTCTCCATCCGATCGCGTCTTGCGACGATGATGTTCATTCAATACATGGGCATGGGTGTGTTCATGCCCATGATGGGTCATTACCTGAAGGGGTACTTGGCGCTTGATCCCTATCGCGTCGGCGTGATTCTGGCCATGCCGGCCATCGCCGCCTTCGTGGCGCCGATCCTCGTTGCGCAGGTGGCCGACCGGTGGATTCCCGCGGAACGGGTGCTGGCGCTGCTGCATTTTGCCGCAGCCGGCGCCATGTTGCTCATCTGGGCGCAGATGGCGTTTTGGTCCTTTCTCTTCGCGTACCTGCTCTTCTGGGTCGTGTTCTCACCCACGATGGCCATGACGAATACGGTCGCCTTCCACCATCTCGCGGATGCCCGGCGCGACTTCGGGCCGGTTCGGATGTGGGGCACGATTGGTTGGGTGATCGTAGGTTTTCTTTTTGGCTTGGCCTGGCTGCGCGGAGGCGGGATGGACCCCGAGACGAG
>JAHDWY010000803.1 GCA_023384315.1 Candidatus Hydrogenedentota bacterium
TTCCGTCGTGTTCATCGTTAATCCGTCCCCTCGCACAGTACTCTGAATCCCAAATGCCCCGAACGATTCGCAGCGAGCGCCCGGTTCCTCGCTCGCACCGTGAGACTCTCCTTGCCAAACCCATAAGCGCCGCCCTTGATCACGCGGAATGGCGCGCCGTCCCGGATAGAATTCGTGGACCATTCCCAAACGTTGCCACCCATGTCATAACAACCTCCGGCGGATTTGCCGGATGCAAACGAGCCGACCGGGGTGGGGCCCCGGAAACGCGAACCAAAATTGGCTCGGGGTTCGGCAACGATCGTATCCGCAATTGCCCCTTCGGACTTGCCAGCCGGATTCAACGGGTCCTCGTTGCCCCATGGATAGTCGGAAACTCCGTCCAGAGCCGCGGCCCGAACCCATTCCGCCTCCGACGGTAATCGCCAACGTAAAGACGTTCTATCGGAAAGCCACTGGCAGTAGGCCTGGGCATCGGCGAAGTCAATACCAATAACGGGGCACCACGGACCACGGAGACGGAAGTTATCGCCACTGCAGGGAGGCCGATGGCCGGTGGTCATCCAGAAGTGCTGGTATTCGAAGTTGGTGACGGGATACGCGCCCATTCTGAAGCCAGCAACCGTCGCTTCGGGGTGGTCATTTCCGTTCGCGCGAATAGGTCCGGCCGGAACTTCGACGGTTCGCGGAACGTCGGTTGCCCCGTCGCACAGGTACTCCGATACGAATCGTTCAATTTGGTCCATCGAGCGGAACCGAAGGTTAACGTCCGTTGCGAGACAGTGAAACGCGAGCACGTCCAGCAATTCGGCTGAGTCTTCCGGCGCCGGAAATGGAATCGCCTTTGGGGAACGATCGCGGAGCTGTTGCAGCAGCACGCCGATGGCGAATATGTCCATCGCGACCGTTGGACGCATCGCCCCGCGGTCAATCTCGGGGGCCATTCGTCGTGAGTCCTTACTGAACCGGTCCCAGTCGATCGCGCGCAGATCCGCATCGCCCGACACGGCCGTTTCGAATCCGGTGATCCGATACTCACCTCGGTCGTCAATTAGAAAATGGCGGGGGGGGAGCGTCAGCATGTAGACATCATTGCGGTGGGCGGCCGTGCACAATCGAATGGCTTCTCGTATGACGCGAATAAGGCATTCCCGGTCGACCTCGCCTTCCCGTTGGATGCGCGTTTCTAACGATCGACCGCCGACGACGAATTCCGTAATGATAAACGGCGGAGTGTCACAGTCATCCACCGCGCTTGCCGCGTATGGACTGTTGACGCTCTTGTGGGAAATACGTCGCCAGTTGTTGTACCGATCGACGAACCACCGCGTGACGTCTTTATCGTCCTGCACTTCGGGCCGCAGGATGTGAAACGCGAGGCTGGAAATCGATTCCTGCCCTTTCTCTACGCCACGGTAAATGTCAACCAGTTCTCCAACCCGGAAAGGAGGGTTCTCCAAGCGGAACTTGTCGGCGATGCTATCGAGGTTCCGCGGCGGATTTGCAATCGCTTTGAGTTGCTGCCAGGCCGTTTCGTCGAAAGCATCTTCGATAATCGCGACTTTTCTACGGCCCGCCGCGTGAATCCCCCACGCCTCCGCGACCCGATCGGACCCAAGCCAGCCACTGAGTGCTTTGCCGAGATTGGCCGGTCGACAGATCATCGGCGGATTGCCGGGCAACGTCGGGACCGCCGCATTGCCGACACGTTGCTGCCATTGAGAATCAAGCAAGAGCAGTCTGTCGTGCGAACGAAACGCCTCGACGTGGAGGATGTGCGCTTCACCTTCTTCCATGTGCAATTTGCAGAGCCCGCCGACCTGATCCGATTCATCGCCAAGTCCGAACCAGAGGGCGGGTTCCAGGGATAGGCATTGCCGTTCATCGATGTCCAGCAGATACAGTTCCTGGGCGCGGGGATTCCAATCTGCTTCATCGGAAACAACCAGACTGACCTCCTTGTTCGTGAGGTCAAACCCTCTCAGGATCCGGCAAGAGAAGGTATTGTCCATGCTGCTCGGAGGGCTGGTCACAGAAACGAAAATGTATCGTTTGAAGAACAGAAAATCTCCGAATAGTTTGAGGATATTGCTTTCCAGAACCCGGGGCGATTCCATGCTCGTATAGCGGCCGGGCTCGTCGTCAT
>JAHDWY010000804.1 GCA_023384315.1 Candidatus Hydrogenedentota bacterium
CGGTGCCCGGGTCCGAAAAGTTCCGGCTCAACCTGGAAGCATTCGGATCGGCCCAGTAACCATTGGTTGAGAACTCCTCCACCGCCGGTTCGGATTCTGGAGTGTTGACTCCAAGGGTCTCCTTTGCCAGCGCTGGGCGCTTTGATTCCGCCCCAAGACCACCGCCTCCGCCGAGCCCCCAGCTGCCCGCGGCATTGTCATCAATCGCGCCGCCGAAGTTCCCACCACCACCGCCAAATCCGCCACCGCCTAACCGTGGGGTGGAAAGTTGGTTCTCGGCTTCGGTGCCATACGACGTGACCAAGTCGTGCACTTCGGTTCCATCGGGCCGGGCGTAGAAGGGGTTCGATTCCGGTGTCTCGGCGCCGTCCACGTCGTGGGCCAGGATTTGGGATTGTTGCTCCTGCCCTTCCACCACGGGCGACGAAGTTGCTTCGGTGGACAGCGCGTCATTCGTCGCGGCTCGGTTCTGAAGGACCTCGGGTAGCCGTGCGTTCCCCTCTTCGAAATCCGCTTTCACGTTCAGCCGGGTCCGCTGCTCCACAAAGTGCGGCACGGGCCGGGCCGCGGGCGAACTTTCCGGTAGCGGTTCCGGGGATCCACTATGGGATTGGTAAAGCTCAACATCCTCAGGCACTTCCGGCGCGGGCGCGGTTGCGGGAACTCCACCAGTGTCTTCCGGAGCGGACGTCCCGGACTGGCGGACCGCGGTCGGATCGATCCTGTAGCCGGCATAGTAATTCTCGCGCACGTGTATTTCGCCGCCTACCGTCACGTTCTGAAGGTTGGACGGCCGCGGCTCGTTGTCGTTCGGCTGCGCGGGCGCGACGGACAACTGCGAGATCCGGGCCACCTCTTCAGGTCCGGACGGGGCGTCTCCCCCATCTCCGGGGGCATCCAACCAATTGCTTCTTTCAAAACTTGCGGGGGCCGATTCCGCTGACGAGAACGCCCCGGCTTGACGTTGCTGGACCAGACTTACGTGCATTGCGCCGTCGTGGGATGGAGAGGGTGCATCAGCGGCACGCCAAACGCCGTACGCACCCAGCACCGCCATCACGCATGCGGCAAACGCCACGATGCGCGCTGCCCGCCAAACGTTCCGGGCAGACGAAACACGCGGGGACGCGGATTGTTTGCTCGCATCGATGATGGCCTGCCGTTGTTCCCCGCTCAGTTCAAACCCGTCATCTTTGGGGGACGCTTGGAATGCGGCCTCCGCCGCGGCGGTGATCTCTTTGACCCGCTCATACAATACCGGGTCGGCATCCACCGCCGCCGCGATTGCATCCCGCTCGTCACCATCCAGTTCGCCCAGGGCGAAAGCGGTGAGCCGCGGGTCTTCGTTGTTCACTTGCATCGGATGATTCCTCATGCTCCGTGCGCCGTATCCACGTGGGCGCGGAGCCGTTCACACACGTCGGACATGGCCGCGTGGATGTGATAACTCACGGTCGACAACGGGAGCCCCGTCGCCGCGCTGATCTCGCGATAGGTCAACCCATCGCGAAACTTCAATTGGAACACCTCCTGCCGGTGTTCCGGCATGGAAGCCACGGCTTCCAGGATGAGCCGCTGCGTCTCGTTGGCCTGCGCCTGGGCGCTGGGCCAGGGGGCCGGGCTCTCAACCGCCTCGGCCTGTCCTTCCTGGAGCGGTTCCGTGCGCACATTCTTCTTGCGCACGTCCAGTGCGCGGTTGCGGCACACGGTGTACAACCAGCCAGCAAGCCGCCCATTCAGACGGTTCGCGTCCGCCTGACACAACTTCAGGAAGGTGTCCTGGACGACGTCGCGCGCCGTCTCCAGGTCGCCCGTATACCGGTACGCATAGGCGATGAGCGGCCGCTCAAATCGATGCAACGCCGAGCGTATCCAGTCCGGACCTTCGTGTGAGATCTCGTTCATTCCGCATCCCCGGGACTGTTTCTGCTTCATATAACGACGGAGAAGGGGATTTGTGCAACAAGGTTGGGGAGGATTATGGACGATATGGACGATTTGGACGGTATGGACAAATCATTGGGCGTGTTGGCGGTAACTTCGTCCATCGCGTCCATATGGTCCATACCGTCCAAAGGGTGGGTCGTTAGAGAACCCCATAGAAAAAAGAGAGGCCGCCGCCCCGGTGCAAAGGGCGGCGGCGG
>JAHDWY010000805.1 GCA_023384315.1 Candidatus Hydrogenedentota bacterium
CGCAGCATCCATCCCTTCGGCGTTTCGACAATCTCCGCCGGATAGAAAAACAACGGCGCGCACAATTGGGTTGGCAGCAAACCATGCTTCGGCGCCGGCCCCACGATGGGGAAGGCGCAATAGACCAGCGATTTCTCTTTCCGATGTAGACTCGCCTCCTTGGACGCCGCCTCCGCCACCGCGGGCTCCAACGGAATCTCATTCAGAATGCCCCGCAGCAAATCCTCCGTGTCCCGAAAAAACACGCGATGGCGAATCTTCTCGTGAAACAGATTCGTGATCGACGTCTCACGATTGTCCGACTCGTAACACCGGCGAAGGTATCGAATGATGTCAGGTGCTTGTGCCATGCCGCCCCGCGTGATTGCTGCCGCGCGTCATTGTGCACACGCCCCGATGTACGAGCAAGACTGCAATCACAACAGAATTGCGCCGCACCCGCCCCGCACGCTACTCTATCTGCTCCCATGAGAACTAGCGCGGCCGCAATCTGGATTTGTCGGCGGACCGTGACAGGGAATCCGCACGGTAGCGCCCGGCTTCCATGCCGGGCGAGATTCGGAGCCAACGACTACCGTCTACGACCGTCGATGGATCCTGGTGCTCGTTTCGGTCATTAGAATTTTGGTCATTCGTGCTTGTTTCGTATTTCGAGTTTCGTATTTCGAATTTGCTTTCGCAGTCCGCCGACAACTATTGGCGACGTCTACATCAGGAGGTTTCATGAGCGGTTCACCAGCGATCAGCGCGAAGACTCAACTGTGCGCGGTCATCGGCAATCCCATCGGGCATAGCATGTCGCCCGCCATACACAACGCAGGCTACGCGGCCAAAGGGCTCGACTTCGTCTACGTCGCCTTCGCAGTCGAAGACGTGAAAGGCGCTTTGGCTGGCATGCGCGCGTTCAACGGATTCCGCGGCATGAGCGTGACCATCCCGCACAAGGTTGAGGTCATGAAGTACTGCGACGAGATCGCGGAGGTCGACCGGTCCATCGGTGCCATCAACACCGTCGTGCACGAGGACGGCAAACTCATCGGCTTCGGCACGGACGGGCCGGGCGCACTGAAGTCGCTCACCGATCACGGCGTCGAGGTCGACGGCAAGAACGTGCTCGTCATTGGCGCAGGCGGCGCCGCGCGCGCCATCACCTTCACGCTCGCGTGGACTACCAAGCTCAACGAGCTGACCTTGCTCGATATCAACGAAGAGTTGCTCCACGGGCTTGCCTCCGACCTCAAGTCGGGCACGAAGGCCAACATCCAGGCCAGCCTCTCGACGCCCGATTCCCTCGCCGCCGCCATGGCCAAGGCCGACGTCATCATCCATTGCACCTCCATCGGCATGCATCCCAAGGAAGACGCGTCCCTCGTTCCGCCCGACCTTTTCCGCGCGGGACAATTCGTCTTCGACATCGTGTACAACCCGCTCGAAACGAAACTCCTGAAGGACGCCAAGGCCAAAGGCCTGAAGACTATCCCTGGCGTCGAGATGTTCGTCAATCAGGCCGTCCTGCAATTCGAACGGTTCACCGGAGTCGACGCGCCCGTCGAGGTCATGCGCAACATCGTGCTGGAGAACCTGAAATCATGAACATCGTGTTGATCGGTTACCGCGGCACCGGCAAATCCGAAGTCGGCAAGCTTCTAGCCAAACGCTTGGGCATGGAATACGTCGGCATGGATGCGCGCATCATCGAAAAGGCCGGCATGTCCGTCCCGGAGATCGTCGAGAACCACGGCTGGCCCGGCTTCCGCGACATCGAAACCGAGGTCGCCCGCGAGTACGCCGAACGCGACAACCTCATCATCGACTGCGGCGGCGGCGTCATCGAACGCCCCGAGAACATCGAAGCCCTCCGCGAGAACGGCCGCATCTTCTGGCTCAAAGCCTCCGTCCCCACCATTGTCTCCCGGATTCAGGGCGACACCGAACGCCCCTCGCTCACCGGGCAAAAGAGCT
Organism: Candidatus Hydrogenedentota bacterium; assembly: GCA_023384315.1. Taxonomy (GTDB): domain Bacteria; phylum Hydrogenedentota; class Hydrogenedentia; order Hydrogenedentales; family SLHB01; genus JAHDWY01. The sequence continues at coordinate 1,963 of JAHDWY010000805.1, forward strand.
TCACCGACGAGGTGTCCGAAGTCCTCGAACGACGCACCCCCATCTACAAAGCCTCCGCCCACCACGAAATCGACACCGACCCCCTGACGCCGGAGGAAGTGGTGGAGGAGGTTATCGCCCGTTGGGCAGATGTCTAACCGGAATATGCTAGAATTGGTATAAGTACGA
>JAHDWY010000020.1 GCA_023384315.1 Candidatus Hydrogenedentota bacterium
CGCTATTTCCGGTTCGAGTACATCCCCTACGTGGAGGTGGAAAAGCGCATTACGCACTGCGTCATGGTGGCGCACGACTCGACCGAAAAGGAATTGGCTCGGCGCGCACAGGAAAAGACTGAGAATCTGTACCGGAGGGCCATTGCCGCTTCCGACGCGGTGCCGTATGTGCGTGACTATTCCGACGGCAAGGATGCGTTTCTCTTCATGGGCCCGGAGATCGAGCGGCTGACCGGGTACACGCCTGCCGAACTCACGACCGGAAAGTGGGAGTCGATTCAGTTGGAAGTGCGGACATTGGGCGAAATGAAAGGGCTGCCCTATGGAGAGGCCGTCGCGCGAACGCGGGCGGGTGAGTTCAAGTACTGGCGCAGCGACAATCGTGTCCGCGCGAAGAACGGATCGGAACGGTGGATCACGGATGCGTCGGTGGAGATCCAGGACGACGAAGGCGTCGTGGTCGGAAGCATCGGGATGTTGTCTGACATTACAGAGCGCAAGGGGTCGGAAGAGGCGCTCCGCGACAGCGAGGAACGATTTGAACTGGCGTTGCGCGGCGCCGATCTTGGGTTGTGGGACTGGGATTTGACGAACGATCGGCTCACTGTGAACGACCGTTTCATCGAGATGCTTGGATTTGCACCGAACGAACTGCTCCCCGCGGGCTATGTGATGCGCTCCCGTATTCATCCCGACGATGTGCGAGCGGCGACCGGGGCCATGCGCGACCATCTGCAGGGAAGGACGCCCCGCTTCGAAGCCGAGTACCGTTTGCAGACGAAAGCAGGAAGCCACATCTGGGTGTTGAATCGGGGCCGCGTCTTTGAGCGCGACGCCGATGGGGAACCCCTCCGGGCGGTGGGCACCCACCTGGATATCACCCACCGCCACACTATCGAAGAGGAGCGCCGGAAGCTCGAGGCACAAATCCTTCATGCCCAGAAGCTCGAGAGCCTGGGCGTGCTTGCCGGAGGTATCGCGCATGATTTCAACAACTTGCTCGTGGGCATCCTCGGCAATGCGGACCTGGCGATTATGGAGCGGCAGGCCGATGGCGCTGAGCGCGAGTATCTGGACGCAATCGTTACTTCCGCGCAGCGGGCGGCCGAACTGTGCAGGCAGATGCTCGCGTACTCGGGGAAGGGGCACTTTGTAGTTCAACCGATCGATTTGAACGGAGTGGTCCGCGAGATGGCTCATCTCTTATCCGTGTCCGTTTCGAAGCGGGTCGCGCTCCACTACAATTTCGCGGACGCATTGCCCGCGGTGGAAGTCGACGTTACGCAGCTGCGTCAGATCATTATGAATCTAATCACCAATGCTTCGGAATCCATCGGCGATGCAGAAGGCGATATCGTTATTCGGACGTCCGCGCAGTACATGAACGAAGCGGCGCTTAGCACGAACTATTTGGGCGAGGAACTGCCCTCCGGCACGTATGTCTCGATCGCGATTTCCGACACCGGTTGCGGGATGGACGGCGAGACCATGGCGCGCATGTTCGACCCGTTCTTTACGACGAAGTTCACAGGACGGGGTCTCGGAATGGCGGCGGTTCTTGGAATCGTTCGCGGCCATCGCGGGGCAATTGACGTCCGGTCCACGCAAGGCAAGGGAACGACGTTTACGGTGCACATTCCGGCGTCGGCCCAATCGCCCCGCCTCCCGGAGCCGGATGATAGAGCTCCAGCGCGTTATGTGGGTTCAGGCTCTATCCTTGTGGTGGAGGACGAACCTCAAGTGCTCGAACTGGTGAATAAGCTGTTAACGCGGGCGGGGTTCTTGCCGATTCCGTCCCGCGACGGGCAGGAGGCGGTGGAGGTTTTCAGCCGGACCGCGAATACCATTCGGCTTGTACTGCTAGATATGACCATGCCGCGCATGAGTTCTCTGGACACGTTGCGCGCCTTGCGGGCGATCCGCAACGACATCCCTATCGTTCTTACGAGCGGCTTTAGCGAATCCGAAGCGGCACAGCGATTCCATGAGGACGGCGTTGCCGGTTTTCTCCAGAAGCCCTATCGGGCCGCGACGCTGTACGACGTCGTCCGGAAAGCACTGGAGCGGTAGCGGCTACTTTCCGCGCGCGCGCAGGGCCGATTCGAGCAGGTCGACGTCCTCTTGAATCATGTTGCGGCCTTCCTTGGTAAATATCCCGACGCATACGGCGTCGCCGGGACGGTAAGCGTCCGCCACGTACTCGAATGCCTCCCGCGGATCGTTGCGTCCCGCAGCCATGACCTTGTAGTGGATCGCGGGCGCGGGCAGTTCCTGGATAAGCGCGCACATGGCCTCGCGATGTTCGGCGCCGTAGTACTCTTCATCCTCGTAATTGCGATGGGCTTGGCGCGTGCGGTCGTCGGGGTTGTAGTAGCTGGTCATAAAGAAATCCAGGTCAAGATGGTCAGCGGCCCACCGGATCGTTTCCGTCCGGTGGCCGGCAGTCCCCACGGCCATGCCGTGGTCTTTGATCATCACGACCGCTTCGGAAACCTCTTTCGTTTCTCCATTGGCGACGCGATAGTCCATCTCGCCGCCGTGAATGAAGCAGCACCGGGCGCGCCCATGGATCGCGTTCGTCACGCCGTGTTGAATCGAACCGACTCCCGGACAGGTCTGAGCGATCCATAGCAGCGATCCGCCTTCGTTTCGATGCTCGCGCAAGGCGCGCAGGATAAATTCGTCGGCGCGGCCCAGATGCGTGGTGACGCCTGCCTCTTCCGCCAGCCGGTAACACTCCTTGACGCGTTCCATGGTATACCAGTCGCGCATCTCCTCGTCCCGTTCGCGGGTCTGGTGGGCGTAGCCGCCGAACGGATTGGCCCCGAGGATAAAGCGGCTAATCCCCACACTTCCGAGCGTCACGCGTTCGGGACACAACTTCAGTTCCCCGTCGATTTCAGACCGGATATCTTCAACGATGGCCATGGGCGCTCTCCTGAACTGACGCGGTTGAACCGGCCTTCAGCCTATCATGGTTTCGCGCAGGTGAATAGTCCGTACCGCATAGCCCCGAGATAATAGGCGGCCCAGATGCGGAAGATGGTAATCCCGAACACGCGGTTCGGGCCATGGAACAAGAAGCGCCAGGCTTCCCGGTCGTGCGTGAGGCGTTTCGCCATGCGGCCCACGATGATGGGCCAGGTCTTGCGAACGTTCCGGCTGAGATCCCGGAAGGTAATGTCCTCAAATCCGGATTCCCACATCATCTTCCGGTAGTCTTCTTCGTCGCCCATGCTGGGCAGGCGGCCTTCCCGACAGATGGGTTCGAGCAACCAGTCCACCTGCCGTGGCGACGGTTTGTTTCGCGCGAGCCAGGCATAGACGCCGAATCGGCCGCCCGGTTTCAGGACCCGGTTAACTTCGGCGAAAAACCGCGGTTTGTCCTCCATGTGTTCCGAACTTTCGATGGAAATCGCGACGTCTACGGATCCGTCCGGAAGTTCGTTGTCGAACCAATTCTGAAGCCGGTACCGCGGATTGGCACTTCCATTCGTTCGGGCGACGGCGTAATCGTATTGCGCTTGGGAAAGGGTGTAGCCGGTCACTTGCGCGCCGAATCCGTTTGCCAGGATCCGGGCCGTGCCACCGTAGCCGCAGCCGATATCCACCACGACCGAATCTTTCGTAATCCCGGTTTCCCGCGCGATCAACTGGGTCAGTTGCTGGACTGCCAACTCCGCGCTCTCGCCGCCGGTTTCCCAGAGGCCGTGATGAACGTGCTCGCCCCAGATCTCCAGGTACCATTTGCTGAGGTCGTCATAGTGCTCGGCGACATGTTCGTGCTTTTGGTCATCTCGCGGATAGATCACGAAAGGGACCTCGTTTTACAGCACTGCTCGCGATTTGGCGATTGCGCGACGCCGGATGGTATCATGCCAACTCGCATCGCAGGTATCGCGCTGGAACAAAGTAACGGGGAGCAATCGTGCATGTGGTCGTATTACCTCTTCATGGCGTTGATGGTGGTTACGCTCGTGCTGTGGGCGATTATCGCACTCCGTGACGATACACGGGAAACGGGGGACGCGCCGGACTCCAAGAAAGACGCCGAAACCAAGAAGACCCAACCGTGAGCCAAGGCCTCACTCGGGCAATTCGTCTTCGTCGTCACCCGCTTTGCGGTTCACTCCCAGCGAGCGAAGAAAACCATCGATGTCGATTTCCATATCCGTTTCACCCATCTCGGGATGAAACCGCAACGGATCGCGAATGTAGGCCCGCTGACACAGCGGACACAGGTCCAGGCTGAATGCCTTGTAGACCGATTCCTCGAGGTCCTTTGGATCTTTCTTCTCCATTCGCTCGATAAGCGCCAGGATCTCGGCACGATGATCGCGGACCAAGTCGGCCAGGCTGATCTCCATCTTGTCGTAGGCGGCCCGCACATCGATCTTGACCGTGTAACGCAGATCGCCCTTGCACATTTCCTTGCCGCACCCGTCGCAGCGATGAACGATCATGGGAAGAACCTCGCAAAATACCTTCCACTGGAGTATACCAGACGGCCGGAAGGGCTTGGCTTTATGGACGGGATGGACGATATGGGATGGACTGACGGACACCGAAAGGGGCCTGCGCCTACGTCAAGGCGCCAGATTTCCAGTCCATATCGTCCATACCGTCCACAAGAAGCACCTGCGGCTCTGTCCCCAAAAACGGCGTTCCCCGCCGCCGCGACCTGCGCATGAAAGTGGAATTAGGCGACGTTCCTATGCTACGCTACCCCTTCGTTTCCCGATGCCGGTGTAGCTCAGCTGGTTAGAGCAGTGGAATCATAATCCACGTGTCCGCGGTTCGAATCCGTGCACCGGCACCATGTAAAACAAATCGCCCCAGTGGATTACGAGCTATCTGCTGGGGCTTTTCCATTGCGGCCGGCCAATTCCCGCCACGTCATTCAAGTCACACCGTTCGACGGCCATTTACAGGATGATCGACCGGCCGGTGTCCTCTCGGAAATCATGGTTGCGCGCAGCGACTTTCTTGGGCTGGATGTTCCGCGCAAAGATTCCGTTGCAACGCGTGTACGCGATGCAACGCTGGGTCTCGGTCGCAGGAATCGCATAGTGACGGCCAATTTTCCGGCGGACTACACGCCAAATCGCGCAAGTACTGGAATGTGATCGCTGAGGGCGAACGACTTCGGGTCCTCCGGATTGGTCCGGAACTGTCCCTCGAACAGAATGCGCGCTTCTTCAAGCCTGTCCGCCAAAGCCCCATGGGCCCAGATAAAATCGATGCGCTTTTGTGGTTCGGTGCTGGGAATGGAGACATCCACTCCGCCGTCTTTCGCGGCGAACGTGTCCGTCAACCCTGCCTCAACCCACCGCGCATACTCGGGTCCGTCGGGCGCGTGGTTCAGATCGCCCTGGAAGAGAAACGCCGCGCCCGCGTCGAGATGGGGCCGCAAGACCTTCAGGATTTCCGTCACCTCCCGTTCCCGAACGGCGGCATCGCTGGGGTGCAGATGCGCGCTGAAGACCGGGAGCCGGCCCTGGCCGGTCTCCAGGACGGCGCTGCACCAGTGGCGGGTAAACAAATCGTCTGGTCGAGCCCCCTCCGCGAGCGGGCAATTCTCCTTCTCCACGATGGGAAATCGCGACATGATGGTTCCTGGAAATCCGCCGGGCCAGTCGTCGTTACCGGGCCAGCCGCCGGGAAAATACGCATAATGCAGGTTCATTGCTTCGGCGATGGCGGCCACGGTGGCCTCGTCGGGTGATTCCTGGAAGGTCACGATGTCCGGCTGGTACAGGCCCAATTCCAGGGCGAATCGCGTGGTCATGTCTTCCCGCGCGCGGACGAGGCGTTCCCGGTTATCGTCCGTCTCCGGGTAGCCTCGGCACGCGAGAACGTTGTACGAAATGCTGGTGAGTCCACCAGGGCCGGTGGCGGTGGTTTGGGCGTACGCACGAGACGTAGTCCCCATCCGTGCGGCCGCCAGGATCGCGCTGGTTTTCAAGAATGTCCGCCGATTCATGGCAACTCTTCCCCTTTGTTGACGTTTCCCCGTGCGGTACAGTTAGTTCGTTCCGGCCGCGACCTGCTGCCGGCGGGCCATCAGTTCCTTGTACGTAGTTAGAACGATGCCTTCCTCCTCGATGACCTGCTTGACCCGATCGCTGAGAACCATTTCGAGCTCGGCCTCGCGCTTGCCGCCGGAACTGGAAATGGCACCGAAATTCTGGCCGGGGCGGGTACCATGCAGGATAATTTGCGTGATGCCGGGTTTGAGGTCACGCAGATTCTGAATCAGCGCGTCGATCATCTCGTCGGGATCGCTCGTGTCCGCGGTAGAGGTCATAAGATGGTCGAGTACCGGCAGTCCGCCGTCCCACGCGAGTTGAACGGCCTGCGCCAGGTTGGCCGCTTCTGCCGCGCCCCGGTTCGCTCCTTCCAGGTTCTTCGGGTCCATGATCATGATGGGAATCTGTTTCTCGATGCCGATTCTCACGTAGCGCTCAAAGAACTCCGGCGAGTAGAACAAGGTGCCCATGTGGGAATCGAGATGGGTGATGGGCATGCCCAGCTTTTCCGCCAACGCGATCTGGGCGCGGATTTCCTTTTCGACTTCATCGGCGCTGGCATTGGATATCGTCTCAACCACGCCGCGGTGCATGTAGCCTTGCGCATCGACCAGTCCCGGCACCGCGTCCCGGCCCGCGACCGGTCCCCATCGGTAGTGATTCCATTCCGACGTCAATGTCAGGTGCAGACCGTTGTCGATCTCCGGATGTTCCTTCAAATAATCCGCCCATTCCGGCACCCAGGAACACGGCATCATCGTGCTGCACGAGGTGAGCAATCCTTTTTCGAATCCTTCGATCGTGCCTAAGTTGCTCTCATGGGACATGCCCGCGTCGTCGTTGTGGAAGATCAGAATCCGTTGGTCTGGCCCCCATCCAAGGCGTTCGCCGTATGTGGGCGATGCGGGTTGTGCGCAAGAGGTTGCCGAGAAAAGAACAGATAGTGTAACCAAGCCAAGCAAAGGTGCGGTCGGCTGCATTTTCGAGACTCCATTCGTGGTTGTTTGTACTTTCGCTGGCTCTCCCGGGTGAGGAGGCTGTCATGTAAGCAATTCTCGACAGTGTACGCAGAATTGGCGTCATTGCCAATTCCATTGTCCGAGATCAACTGCGGAATCGCCGTGGTTGCCCCTTTTCGTACCGCGGGACCGTAAACGGAAAAGGGGACCTCGTGGTACCGTTGTTGCGGTGTTTTTGATGAAGTTCTGCTCCGTCATTCCAGCGAATCGGCGACATGACGAAAGGTCGCAACGGGAATGTTGTACAGTGCATAATGGTTTTGGGGTTGATTTTTTAAACCATTTAAGGTAAACTTTTATCGTGGAAAAGCGGAAGGCTCATTACCCATTGTCGCAAATCAAGCGGTTGGTTCGCGAAGGATCCTATCGCGTGACCCGAACGGCTTTGGATTGCGGAAGACGCGATTTTCGATTGTCCAGCACGATGCAAATAGCCGAGTGCATACTGAATCTCGAAGCCCATGAGTTCTACAAGTCCATGACTACGCTTTACGATTCACGGATTTGGCAGGACGTATATCGAAGCGCTGTCGGAGATACAGGAGCATACATCACGGTTCAGATTGTCGATGGCAATACAGTCGTCATCTCCTTTAAGCGACTCGAGGAATTCTAAAGTGCGTGAGAAGAAATGGATAGATTGCCCTGTCTGCGGATCGAAGAAGAGCATGCGAGTTCGAAAGAATCTGCGTGAACGCGTGCATCATCCCGACTATCCGCCGTTGGATATCGATGGTCTTGACGGCCAGTTTTGCGACGTCTGCGACGATGGTTTCTGGTCGTTGAAGTCGGAGCGCAAGATTGAACGACTTCTTGCCGAACATATGGCGAAGCATGACTCGATGCGCGTCGTGGCAGCAGAAATCGCCAGCGTGCAGGAAGCGGCCGACGCGATGCAAATCACCGTTCAAGGCGTACACAAGATGATGGGTGAAGGGCGATTGAAGTTCGTGTATGCCGCTGGGCGGCGGTTACCGATTAGAGAGGACGTCGCTGCCAAAGCGAAAAAATCCGATAGACTCTTGGGGTCCACCTCGAAATCGGGTACATGAACTGAGCGCCGGGACAAGACAAGATGATGGTCACCCTTCCATTACGTTCCTGCTATCGCTTCACGTAAGATACACCGGTTGCGATTGCGCAGGTGCAGACGGCATCCTGTCAGTCGTGTGGGTGTTGACCTTAATCATCTCTGCGCGCGCCGCGCCACCCTCTGTGAACGCCAACGCATCAATGAGGAGGTGCCAATGTCCATCCATCATCGCCCACTCGCTTACCTGTTCGTCAGTATGATCGCCATGACGGTGCCGGTGCTGACTTACGGTCAGGAAACGGCCGCGCAAACCGCGACGACATCGTTGGCCGTACGCGCCGTGTCCTTCCATCCGCCCGACGATACGACGCGGTTCTATCACGCCAAGGTGGAATTGGGCGAGGCAGAGTATGATGTTGCGATTACGTCCGCCGTGGTCGGCGGGAACACGGAAGTATTCGTCGCCTATGTGGACGGCCAGTTGACGCAGTGGGAACCGGACGGGCGCGTGGATCGGCCTGCGAACGGGACGGTGCCCGCGGGCAAGGAGGCGGTGTTCAACGTGCGGTGTCCATGGGTAGCGGGGGAGTCTGTCGCGATCGAACTCGACGGGAAGCGGCTGGATACGGAGGAGCCGGTCAAGATCGAAATTGAGGAGACCGCGCCGGCCGGGCCGGGATTCCCCTTTGCCGGATGGGCAGAACACCGCGTGCTCGTGTTGCGCGACGATTTCGGCATCGAGCGAAAGCAGGCTCCGTACATGCTGTTTATTTCGGACGAAGCTGATCGCGTGCAGTCGTGGACCAAGGAATTGCGCGTCGCGGCCTACGATCTGAAGACAGGCGCAACGGGCGAGATTCCGAGTCAGGTGTTCTACGAGAAGCGGCGGTTCGATACGCCGAAGCAGGAGTCCACCTATACGACCTGTCAGGCGGCGATCCTGGTCGATGTGCCTGCGAACGGGAAGGCTTACTACATCGTCGCGTATGGCAATGATGGGGCCGAAGCGCCGTCTTACGAATCCGATCTCAAGGTGAGCCAGCGGGACGACGGGGCGACCTGGATCGAGAACGAATTCTACGAGGTCCAACTCGACCCGCAGAATCAGAGCATCAACGGGTTCCGATCGAAACAGTTCGGCGTCGGCGAGAAACGCACCTTCGGCTTCCCGGAAAAGCCGGGCTACACGCTGCACTACAATCCCGACGTGTGGGTGAAGAATCGTCCATGGACCCATACCAAGGGCTGGAACCCGCCGCCGAAGCGCGTCATGCAGCAGGGTCCGGTGGCGGTCGCTTGGCGGCGCTGGGGGCATCTGCCCGAAGCCACTGAGGTGGACGTCAATGTCACCTATCACTTCTTTGCCAAGACGCCCTACGTGCTGGTGGAATCAACCATCGACATCCGCGAAGATTTGGTCGTGAACGCGCTCCGCAACGAGGAGGTTGTGTTCATGCCGTCCACGGAAGTCGACCACGCGGGATGGCGCCGGCAGAACGGCGAGATCGATTACCGCCCCATGGTGCAGGGGGAAGGGTTGACGCCGGGTATCGTGAATATCGTGGCGGCAGAGGCGCCGTATGTGTGTCTCACGCGCGAGGACAACGGCATTGGCCTGGCCAGCATTCGCTTGAAACAGCATGCCGGCACGCGCGGCGCCTGGCCCCCGGTGATCGCGTCCACGGCCACGATCATCGCGGACTACGGGTGGAACTTCCGCTATTGGAGCCGGTCGCTTGTGTATCCCTGGGGCGACTACGTGCCGGATCATCCGGTGGTGCTCAACGCCGAAACCTACTACGGCGAGAAGAGCGCCTTTTGCGTGTTTCCTATTGGCGACGGCAAGTCGCCGGAACGCAAGCTGGCCTATATCGACACGCTGTACGATGAGCTGTCTCATCCGATCAGCATCGACCACCAAGGCGCGGGGCCCTGGTAAGCCGGGAAATGGTCTTGCAACGCCGATGACAGGCGCTTACTATCACGAAACGAATGCGACGCCTTTGGCGTCCGCGCGCAGCCGAAAAAAACCAGGAGATTCATCGATGCGACGACATGACTTTGTCTGGCCGCTTCTATGCGCCATTTTCGCGATTGCTCCGTTTGCCTTCGGCGACGTAAGCCTTCAGGAGGGCAACGGCAAACAGTGGTTCAAGGGTGTCACCCATTTCCACACGCTGTGGAGCGACGGCGACGCCGCGCCGGAAGTGGCCGTGAACTGGTACCAGACCCACGGCTACGATTTCATCTGCGTCAGTGACCACAACATCCTTCAGGTCGGGGAGAAGTGGTTCCCCATCGACGACGAGAAGAAACGGCTCCCGATGGAAAAGGTCGACGCGTTGCGCGAGGAGTTCGATGAGGATTGGGTCGTCGTGGAAGATCGCGAAGGCAAACCCATGATGCGCCTGAAGACCTTGTCGGAGTTGCAGGAGCGTTTCGAGGAGCCGGGCGAGTTCCTCGTCATTCCCGGCGAAGAGGTGACCGCGAAGAAGGCGGTTCACATCAATGCCGTCAATACTCGCGGCGTCATCACACCCATCAATGACGACAGCGTCACGGGCACCTTGCAGAAGAACCTGGATCTTATCGATGCGCATGCGCACGAACACGGCGTGCCTATTCTTGTCCACATCAATCACCCGAACTGGGACTCCACCGTCACCGCCGAGGAGATTGTCGCCGTGGGCGGCGAACGCTTCTTCGAGGTCTACAACGGCCACGGCGGCGTGCGAAACTGGGGCGATCCCGAGAAACATATCCCCGCGACGGACCGGTTGTGGGATATCATCCTTTCCCTCCGTCTCAACGAAGGCGATACGCCGAAACCCATGTATGCGGTCGCCACAGACGACGCGCACAGTTGGTTCTACGAAGGGCCGGGCCAGTCGATCCCCGGGCGCGGCTGGATCATGGTGTTGGCCGAAGACCTGACGGCGGAGTCGCTGATCGGCGCGTTGAAGCAGGGTCATTCTTACTCAACCTCCGGTGTCACACTCAGCAGCATCCGCGTGGAGAACGGCCAATTCACCATCGAGATCATGCCGGAACCGGGCGTGACGTATACGACGCAGTTCATCGGCACCCGCAAAGGAGCGGACTTGCACGGCGAACCGGTGAAGGACGAAGACGGCAACATCATCCGCGCCACGCACATCTACAGCGACGAAGTGGGCGAAGTACTGTTGGAAACCGACAAGTCTCCGGCCGTATACCGGTTTACGGGCGCGGAGCTGTACGTGCGCGCCAAGATTGTCTCGTCGAAGCTGAAGAAGAACCCCTTCCGCGAAGGCGACTACGAAACGGCATGGACGCAACCCATCGCCATGATCGAGTAACGTGCGGTTTCCCAATCAGCGGGTTTGAATTCGGATGATACGCCGGATACGCGAGAGCGACTATCCTCGCCTCGTTGAAATCTACTCCGAGGCGGTCCGCCGGACCGCCATGGCCATCTACTCTCCCGAACAGGTTGCGGCGTGGTCAGCCTTCCCCGCCAAGACGGAGAAGTTCCGGCAGTTCGTCTTCGGCCCGGAAACGTATGCAGTGACGGTCGACGATATCCCTGTCGCGTTTTGCGGATTTGACGGCGACGGGCATATCGCGTCCCTCTATGTGCACCCCGATTTCAATCGCAGGGGGTATGCATCGCGATTGTTGCGGCACGTGATGGACCAAGCAGAGAAGCGGGGGATACGACGGTTCTATACGGAGGCGAGTTTCCTCTCCAAAGCCGTTTTCGAACGCCACGGGTTCACCGTGGATCGCATGGACGAAGTCGACTACGACGGCGTCCACTTCCGCCGCTTCAACATGGTGCGGAACGTGGGTGACAAAGCGACGTAAACGCCCGGAGGTGCGGCGAAAGAATTGCTCATCTGCGGACTTGTTCGTCTCTATTCTTCCCCGAACTTCAGCACGCCGAAAAACTGCGGCGCGTGAAAACTCGCGCCTTCGAGAATGGGCGACCAGGCGCCGTAGTGGTTGTGGGAGTTGTTGGTGGCGATCTTGTAGAAGTTGGCGCGCCATTGTTGGCCGGGGAGTTCGCCCAAGGGTCCCAGGTATGCCTCGAAGAGCGCGAACGGAATGAAGTATTCGATGTGCCACGTCACCGGTTCGGTGATTTCCGGTTCGACGGTTTCCGGCATGGAATGGTAAATGATCACTTCCTTCGCGAGATCCCAGGGCACGCTTCCGCCTTCCCGCAGCGAGGGCCCGGTGTACTCGGGATTCTCGTGGTACGAAAGCAGCATCGTTCCGCCGCAGTTGATCTCGAAATTGAAGTAGCCCCGATCCGCCTTGGGCTGCACGAAGAATTCGACCGCCGCATCTTCCCATACCTTGCCGTGGTATTCCGTCTCGATGCAGCGCACGTATTGGTCGTGGACGAGGAAGTGAATATAGAGTCCCTTGTCGTCATAGAGTACCCGCGCCTTCGTTTCGGGCTTATGGTCACTGACGCCGGGGTGCTGTTCCGCGGGGAAGAAGTGCATCACTTCGAGCGTATTCGCCTGCTCCCACACGGGACTGTCCCAGCGGCCGGCCAGTTCGGGTGCGGTGCTCGTCGGCTTCACGACGTATTCGGGCGCGTCTTCCGACACTGACGCGATGGATGCCACGAGACTGAAGGAGACCAGAACAAGGAGGAGCGGTATTCGATGGTTGTACGTCATGACCATTTGTCTCCAAAAGGGATTTACCCGAAACTACCAATTCGGCCGCGTTCCCGACATTGCGGGATCGAGCCTCAGCATACCATCCACGGCTTCGATTCCGAGTTTCTCATCCAGTGCGACGGACAGTGGATCGGCTCCGTCCATACCGAGGTGCTTACGCACTTCGTGGCGCAGCCACCAGAATCCCGAGTTCCAGGAATAGAGATGGTGCCCGTGAGGATGGCCATCGACCGTGCTGATGGATTCGTGAAACGCGGGCATGACGGCAAGTTCGCGTTCGAGCCGCCACAGCAGCTTTTCGTCGATCCAGTCCGGGTCCATACCGTGAATGAGACCGTCGAGGTAGACGCAAGCATCGTTGAGGAACCAGGACCCACCGTAGACGTAGACCCCCGTGTGGTCGGGCAGTAAGTCTCCATTTGCCTCGGAAATCACGCGCATGCCGTAGGGCGTCTGAATCCGCATCGTCGTCTCGATGTGCTTCTTCACGATGTCGTCCGGCAACAGTTTCTCGCCGAACACCGCGTACGTGAGCACTTCGCCGTACAGCGAATCCTGGCCGATGTGGTCCTGCTGCTTGAGGCTCGTGGCCATGTAGCCGCCTTCGGCGTTGAACATGCGGCGGTATCCGGCCTTCGCTTTCTCGATGTCTTCGTCCGTAACGGGGAAGCCCAGTTCCCGGGCCGCCATGAGCGCGCCGCAATGGAATCCCTGGTTGGAAGAGGGCGCGTCATCGTCGTCGTAGGGCAGCATGTCGTGGTAGGTCTTCATCCAGTCGATATCGGGTTTGAGGCGGGGCGGATAGAAAAGGCCGTCGACTTCATGGTTTCGCATGAAGTGATACGCGCGTTCGACGGTGCGCATGTCGATATCGCCGCCCGCCCGTTTCGCCAGCGCGGACCAGATGAGGTAATACTGGGCGTTGTCTTCGTAACTGATGCGGTCGTAGAAAACCGCCGCCTGGGCCGCCGTGTCATACACGGGATTGTTGAGACCCCGGCTCATGTAGAACCCGTCTGTGACCCACTGTTTCCAGCCGTAGCCCACGCCGGAAATGAAGATGTAATCGCTTTCCGGCCGCAGCAAATTCCGGCGCAGGAGCAAATACGAGGTGTTCCGAAGGATGGCTTCCAGACCTGATGCGTTGAATCCCTTCGCATTTGCGAGTGCGAGATGGGCCGCCAGTTGCACGTCGTAGTGCGACTGGGCGGGCGACGCAAAGATCCACGTCGTCCACGTCTGCACCTCGCCGGCCTCAATGTGCTGCCAGCCGTCGAATTCGGCACGGTACACCGTCGTGGCATCCAATTCCCGCGGAATGGAAATCACGCGACTCGCCGATCCATCTCCATTTGCCAGGGAGAACGCGCGCCCTTCGAGGTCGAAGGCCATAAACGATCGGTTTTCCCAGTGCCCTGGCGTATCGCCGATGACGCCGTAGAGCGTGTCTCCTGAAAGGCATCCGAGGAAGGGAAAGGTCTGCAAGGATCCGCCGCCAAACTCGGGCCCGGAGCACCCAGGACTGTACGAGGCAGACACTTCCTCTTTTCCCGTGAAGGAGTGGAAGTCGCCGTTTACGTTCACGCGCCAGCCGAAATCCAGGAAGTAGCGCATGTCGGCATGTGCGTGCACGGTAACGGTGCGCTCGATGAGACCCGGCGCGAGAAAACGGTAGCTTTCCATTATGTGTAGACCGGACACTTCGCCGTCGGAGAATGTGTGGTCTTGCTCAGAGTACGTGGCGAACGAAACTGCGCGGGTAACCGGACCGTTCTCCGTCGCGATCGTGGCGGCGAGGTGCGTCGCGCTCTCCGCCGTATCAAACACGATCTGCTCGCCGTCGTGTACGACCGCGGTCCATCCTTCGGGCGTCTCGACGGCAGTGACCCGAAGGTCAGCATGGGCGACAAACGCGCAGGCGGCGATTGACAGGAATGGTACGATGTGCCGGATCAAGGTCATGTGAGCTTCTCCCTCTCGCTTGAACGCTTGGATTCATTCGACTACGCTCGATTCTGGTGCAACGGCGTATGCACCATCATACGCCGGACGGCACGCAGGATTCGCCGTCTGGTGATAGCCCGAATGAACGAGGGATTACAAATGAGCAGTCTCACAAAGGGCCCAATGCTGAAGCGTGCATGCATTGTTCTGTTGGGGGTGCTATACATGGTGGAATCAGGCTACGCGGACGCGCTCGACAACCCGCTCTTCGCCTACAAGAACAGCATGGAGGTCGACGGGCCGGAGTCCATCGCGGAGCAGGTCCAGATCCTCGCGGATATTGGGCTGGACGGATTCGATAATCGGGAACTCGAGAACCTCGCCGAAACCCTCGCGGAACTGGACAAGCATGGGCTGAAGCTGTACACGAGCTATTTCGCCGTGCGCATCGATCCGGGCGAAGTGCCCTACAACCCCGGTCTCGCCGGGGCATTGCCCTTGCTGAAGGACCACGGCACCATCCTCTGGTGCAATACGCACAGCAAACAATTCAAACCGTCCGATCCCGCGGGAGACGCATTGGCGGTGCCCATCTTTCAGGAGGTCGCTGACATGGCCGCGCCGTATGGCGTGAAGGTGGCGCCGTATCCGCACATCAACCTCTGGGTGGAGACGCCGGAAGACACCCTGCGTCTCGCGGAGAAGGTGGACCGGCCCAATTTCGGCACTTCGTTCAATCTGTACCATTGGAAAGTGCTCGGCGACCGCCAGCGGCCCATTGAAGAAGTGGCGAAGGCGCTTACGCCCGAGATGTACGTCATGTCCATCAATGGCGACGAAGGCCCCCACGACATCGGCCCCTTGGAGGCGGAGGATATCGACGAGTACTACACGGTGCTCAAGGCCTTCCTCGACCAGGGCTACAAGGGGCCGGTTGGCTTGCAGAGCTATTTGATCCCGGGCGATCCGCGTCAGAACCTCGGGCAGTCGTATTCGGTCTGGAAACAGCTGCAGGAACGATTCCGCAATGCTCCCGCCGCGCCGTAACGGGAGTAGCGAAATCCGAAATTCGAAGCACGAAATCCGAAACAAATCCGAATGACCAAAATCCGAAAGAATGCCCCCGTGGCTTGGTCGCACACGCCCAAGACGTCCGGGGGGAGAACCAGTGGTCCGAATCCAAAAGCCTTGGGCGAGGACGCCCTGGCCACGGCATATACGCATGGTTTCACGATTAAATTGCGAAAGTTCATTACGATGTTGAACGGGGTCTAGCCGTGACGGACTCGCTCATCGAACGCGTGCGCGAAACCATGCGGGCGCACAGCATGGCGGAACCCGGCGACCGCATCCTCGTCGCCGTGTCGGGAGGCGCCGATTCCGTTTGTCTGCTTCATGTGTTGCGCGATTTGGGCTATGCGGTCGAGGCGGCTCATCTCGATCACCAGACCCGCGAAGGCGCCAGCGCCGCGGACGCGGAGTTTGTCGCGGACCTTTGCGAGCACTTGGATGTGCGGCTCCACGCCGAAAGCCGCGCCGTCGAGGCGGAGGCGGAATCATCTCCTCTATCCTTCGAGGAGTATGCGCGCCGGGTGCGTTACCAGTTTCTGTCTGAAGTTGCCGAGGAAAACGGATGTCCCGTTATCGCGACAGGCCATCATGCCGACGATCAGGCGGAGACCGTGCTCATGCGCGTCTTGCGGGGCACTTCTCCGGGAGGCCTCGCCGGAATTCCCCCAGTGCGCCCGTCAGGAAAGACGCGGATCATCCGGCCGCTGATCGACTGCACCCGCGCGGACACTGTCGCCTTTCTCGACGCGCACGGCATCCCACACCGCATCGATCATTCCAACACCGATACCCGGTATCTGCGTAACCGGATTCGACATGAACTCATTCCTTCGTTGACCTCGGAGTACAATCCCCGGCTCAGCGAAGCGCTCACGCGGTTGGCGGAGGTGCAGCGTGCGGAGAACGAACTGCTGGACGACGCCGCCGCCGACTTCCTGAATCGCTGTTTCGAAGCAGGTCGGATCAACCGCGGCGCTTTCCATCGTGGCATGGTTGCCTGCCAGCGCCGGGCCATTGTCGCTATTGCTTGGCGTTTCGGCGTGGAGTGTCCCTTCGACCGGGTCGAAGCGGCCCGGGCCTTTGTGATGGACGGTCCCGTGGGCCGTGCTTTCGATCTGGGCGGTGGTGTCGTGCTGCGAAACGCGCGCGACCGTACGGATGTCGTGCGCGGTCCAACATCGACGGACGAGCGCGAGATCGCCTTGGCTTGCCCCGGCGAGACGAAGGCCTTTGGCTCGGTCTATCGCGTTGGCGTGCTGGAGCGCATGCCCGAGGAACCCTTGGCGCAGTACTGTACGCCCGCGCGCCAGGTGTTTGACGCCGCGGCCCTGGGCAACGCATTGACCGTGCGGTTTCGGCGTCCGGGCGACCGATTCTCGCCCATGGGCATTGGCGGCACCAAGAAGGTGAAAGACTATTTCGTGGACGCAGGCGTTCCCGCGATGGATCGCGACCGCATCCCAATGCTGATGAGCGCGGGACGCATTGCGTGGGTGGTCGGCTACGCCATTGGCGCGGAGTTTGCCG
>JAHDWY010000021.1:0-9574 GCA_023384315.1 Candidatus Hydrogenedentota bacterium
TGACGAGTTGACCCAGACGGAGCTGCTCAATCTTGGCAGCATCAGCCAAGCGCTGGGATTTGGGCCGAATCTGAAAAGCATCGATACCTACCTTTCTCCGCGGGGCTATCGCATCCTGACGCAGACGCACCGGTTGACGCCGCAGATCATTGATAATCTGGTCGTGAAGTTCGGGTCGTTGCAGGCGATCATGCGGGCGCCGAAGGAGGAACTCTGCGAAGTGGACGGTATCGGCGAGGTACTTGCGGAACGCGTGCGTCTGAGCCTGAACAGCCTCCGGAGCCAGTTGGCCCTCGATCGAAGCAGGCGCTAGCGGGTCTTCCAAACCGATTCATCTCAATCTGTTCTCGCTTGGCGTTTCGTTGGGCGAAGTCTGGAGTAGCGAAGCATCATGCGGTATCTGGTCGATTGTGAAATCCTGGAGAATTATGAAGTCGCGCCGGAGCAGTTCCGGATGGTCATTCGTTCGCCCGAGCTGGCTGGGGAAGCGAAGACGGGGCAGTTCTGTATGCTCGCGGTCTCCGAGGGCCTCTACCCCTTTCTCCGACGCCCCATGTGCTTTGAGCGAATCCACGAGGACCGCATTTCGCTGCTTTACAAGGTTGAGGGCGAAGGCACGGCCTTGATGGCAAAGATGCGGCCCGGCGGGACCATTGCCGTGCAGGGTCCGTTGGGGAACGGCTTTCCTCTCGACGCTTCGTTTGAACGGCACATCATCGTGGCGGGCGGTATCGGTGTGGCCACGTTTCCGGGACTCGCCGAAGCCCTCGTCAAAGAGTGCGGCGTCACGCCGGAAGTCATCCTCGCCGCGCGGACGAAGCATCTCGTGCTGTGTGAAGACGAGTTTCGCGCGCTGGGATGCAACGTCCACATCGCCACCGATGACGGCTCCGCCGGTGAGAAAGCCTATGCCGCCGACATGCTCGCGCGCATCTCCCCCGGTCCCGGGACGCGGGTCTACGCGTGCGGTCCCATGATCATGATGGAGACGACCTCCGCCGTAGCGACTCAGGCGGGTGCGGATTGCCTCGTATCGCTCGAAGCGCAGATGGCCTGTGGCGATGGCGCCTGTCTCGGGTGCGTCGTCGAATCGAAGCGCGCCCTCGAAGGCGAAAAGATGGTGCGCGTTTGTCTAGACGGCCCCGTTTTTGACACGTCCATCATCGACTGGGAAGCCCACAACACGGCCTACGACGTGTTTTGATTCCAGGGGAAAAATGGGGACAGTTGCCATTTTTCTTCTCAGATCCCTCAATACTCGGTGACGCCGAAGGTGTCGGCAATCTGGGCGCCGTTGGGCGCGTAGAACTGGTACGAACCTTCCATGGCGCGCACGTAGGGTTGCGGGTCGTTGGGCACGTAGGTCGTCTGGCCGTCGCCGAGGTAGTAATTGCCGGCTATGCTGCCCGCGACCTGACCGTCCTGCGTCACAAGCCCCGCTTGAAACTGAAACTGGGTCTGGCTAAGCGCCCCCACCTGGACCGCGGGGACGCGCACCGGCAGATTGTTGTTTTCGAGGTTATCGTTGAGCCACGTGACGATCGAATAAGGAACGTTGGCGTTCATCCACTCAAACGCGCCCGGAACCTTGAACGGGACCAGATGGACCAGCGTGTTGTATTCGTTGAACGTCGCGGTGATCGATGCGCCGTCGGCTTCGCGCCAGCGCAGGGCGTACCAGCCTTGGGGCATGTATTCAACGACATCGTCGGCGGGCGTCCCCTCCGCGCCCATGATTGCGCGCACCTCGTCGTCGGTAAGTCCAAATTGCAGTGCGTTCAATTTCGCTTCCATCGTGTCGGGCATGACCGCGCTTTCCCCAAGTGGCGCGTCGCTTTCAGGTGTGACGGGGGGCAGCGCTTCCGCTGCCGGCGTCGACGTGGAGCCGCCGGTCTGCGCGTCGGCGACTTGCGTCGGGGGCGGCGCGGCAGGATGTACGAGGTTTCTCGAAGAAGGCGGTGCAAGCGCGTTGGGCGTTTGACTGACGCGCCCCTCGGATTGGGAAGCCGAACCCTGCGCCGACGGAGGTGGCGTGGCGAGAGGTGTTGACGGCGCAGTACGTGCAGTCTTGGGCGGCGGCGTGGGCAGTTTGTCGGACGGGGGCGGCGTGGAAACCAACATCCATCCGTAGACAGCAGCAACGGCGACGATGACAACGGCGAGCGTAACCCCGACAACCGTAAGAACAGTCTTCATTCGACACCTCGTCTACGTTGAAGCAGATCAACCCAAACGCGCGCTCCGCCCATCACAGGAAAACATGTAAGCCCTCCGCGGGCGGCGCAACTATAGCTGTTCGATAGCGGCCAATACCTCGTCGGCGTGACCGCCGGGTTTCACTTTGGGCCAGACCTTCGCTATCTTGCCCTCAGGACCAATCAAGAACGTCGCGCGTTGCACGCCCCAGTACTTCTTGCCGTACATGTTTTTTTCGACCCAGACCCCGTATTTCTCCGCGACCTTGTGGTCCTCGTCAGCCAGCAGCGTGAATCCGAGGCCGTACTTCCCGGCAAACTTGCAGTGGGATTCAACCCCGTCGGGACTGATCCCAAGCACTTCGGCCCCCGCCTTTGCGAACTTTGGCAGGGCAGCCTGGAAACCCTTTGCTTCCACCGTGCATCCCGGGGTGTCGTCTTTCGGGTAGAAATACACCACCACCGGTTTCCCGGAGAAATCAGAAAGCTTTACGTTCTTCCCGTCCTGTGACTTCAAGTCAATAGCCGGTGCCTTCGTGCCTTCAGCAGGCTTTTCAGTCAATTTTGGAGACACGACAAACTCCTTATCCCAAACTCGATCTCTACCGCGTTAAGGTCGCCCCACGCGGCAAATCGACACCCATGCGTCATTTTTCCGCCCAGATCGCCTCGCGTAACTCGGTCATGGAGGGCAGCGCTTCGTCGGTGTTTTTGAAATGATCGTCGATCCATCCGCACACCGTTTCGATGACATCGCGGCGCCAACGTTCCACCGGCCGAGCCAGTTCGTCGCGAAGATACTCGACGTCCCGGAGAAGACACTTCCGTCTTTCCCCATCGAGCGAGGAGAAATCTGCCTCCGCGACCAGGCGCTCCATGAGCACGGGAACGCCCGCCATGGTCTCCTCCAATTCGCCGAGCGCCGGGGGAAAGCGAAGGTTAAATTCGAAGCGATTCTCCACCAAATCCATGCCGTCCGCCGTGATTCGGGCGGCCGCGAACATGGGAGGGTTGTAACCAATCATGAGTTCCACGAGCCCCCGATCGCTCAAGTAATGAATATTCGCAAGCAGATCGTTGCGGTGGACCGTGCCGTCCTCAAGAACGTCTTCGGGCGCAAGCATTTCCAACGGATCGGCGAGGTATCGCTCGTACAGGATGGTCAAGATCCTGCGCCGGACGGATTTGGGATTACTCAGTTGCATGCACCCAAAGTATAGCAGGGCGAATCCACTTTGCCAAAAGCAACAGGGGATTGCCGTTCACACGACTCGACCCCGAGTGAATCACCTTGGAATAGACGATAGTGTGTGGGCAGTTTCCTAAATATTGAAAACATGATAATGTTTTGAAACAATAACGCAAATCATGTGAAGCCACATGAACTTACGAATCCGGTGCCCGGTTGACTGACTGCCAGCGGGATGATACCATCCAATCGACCATCCCCACGCAAGTCTTGGTGTCTTGTAGTGCGTCGAGTGCCGCTGCGCAGTGTACTTTTGCCACGGGACTATAGAGGGAGTTCTAACATGCGAGTATTTGAAGACGCGAGTTTCAGCATCGGCAACACTCCGCTGGTGAAATTGCATAACCTGGCCTCCGGTTTGAAGGCAAAAGTCTACGGCAAGGTCGAAGGGCGCAACCCGGCGTACTCGGTAAAATGCCGGATTGGCGCTGCCATGATTTGGGACGCCGAGCAGCGCGGTACGTTGAAGCCCGGCGGCACCATTGTGGAACCAACGTCCGGAAACACCGGGATTGCATTGGCCTTTGTCGCGGCCGCGCGGGGATACAAGCTGATCTTGACGATGCCGGAGACCATGAGCCTGGAACGCCGTCAGATGCTGAAGGCCTTTGGGGCGCAATTGGTCCTGACCCCGGGTGACAAGGGTATGCCCGGCGCGATCGCGCAGGCCGAAGAGATACTCCTGGAGCATCCGGAGTATTTCCTGCCACAGCAGTTCAACAACCCGGCAAACCCGGAGATCCATTTCAAGACCACTGGGCCGGAGATCTGGAACGACACGGACGGCAGCATCGATGTGTTGGTGGCAGGCGTCGGCACCGGTGGTACCATCACCGGCGTCAGCCGCTATATCAAGCAGGAGCAGGGCAAAGCCATCACCAGCGTGGCGGTCGAGCCGGAGAATTCACCGGTACTTTCAGGCGGCGCGCCGGGACCGCACAAGATCCAGGGCATTGGCGCCGGATTCAAGCCGAATGTATTGGACATGAGCCTGGTGGACCGTGTGGAGCTGGTATCGAACGAAGAAGCATTCGATATCGCGCGCAGGCTTGCCCGTGAAGAAGGACTGATCTGCGGCATCAGTTGCGGCGCAGCAGCGGCTGTTGCCCTTCGACTGGCGGCCTTGGACGAATTCGACGGAAAGACAATCGTGGTGGTGTTGCCCGATTCGGGCGAACGATATCTGTCAACCCCCCTGTTTGAGGGATAAGCGAGGAAAGGGAGAGAACGCTACATGGCGGACAACAGCTATAAACTGGGAACGTTGGCGCTGCACGGGGGGCAAGAGCCTGACCCGACGACAAACGCGCGCGCCGTGCCGATTTATCAGACGACATCGTACGTATTCAATGACGCGGCCCACGCAGCCCGTCTATTCGGTCTGGAGGAATTCGGAAACATCTATTCGCGGATCATGAATCCGACGGTGGATGTGTTCGAGAAGCGCATGACGGTGCTGGAAGGCGGCGTTGGCGCGTTGGGCCTCGCGTCGGGTTCGGCCGCGATTACGCTGGCGTGCATGAACATCTGCAAGACCGGGCAGAACTTCGTATCGTCCCAGACGCTCTACGGCGGAACCTACAACCTCTTCCACCACACGTTCAAGGATTACGGCATTGAATGCCGCTTTGTCGACGCGAGCGATCCGAAGAATTTCGCGGCAAAGATCGATGACAATACGCGCTTCCTTTTCGTTGAGTCCATTGGCAATCCCGCCGGGGATGTTGTGGACTTCGAGGCCATCGGAAAGGTCGCTCACGACCACGGCATTCCGCTCATCGTCGACAATACGGTCACCTCGCCCTTTATGTTCCGCCCCTTCGACCATGGCGCGGACATTGCCGTGCATTCGGCCACGAAAATCATCGGCGGCCACGGCACCTCCATCGGCGGCGTCATCGTGGACAGCGGCAAGTTCGACTGGAATAACGGCAAGTTTCCGGAATTGACGGAGCCCTGCGACAGCTATCACGGCATCAAGTTCTACGAAGCCCTGGCGCCCATCGGCAACATCTCGTACATCATCAAGGCGCGGGTCACGCTGCTGCGCGACATGGGTCCGGCCATGTCGCCCTTCAATGCGTTTCTCTTCCTCCAGGGGCTGGAGACCTTGCACCTCCGCGCGCCGCGCCACTGCGAGAATGCGTTGAAGGTGGCGCAATTCCTGGAAGGCCATAAGGGCGTCGAGTGGGTGAACTACCCCGGACTCAAGAGCCACAAAGATTACCAGCGCGCCATGAAGTACCTGCCCAATGGCCAGGGCGCCATCATGACCTTCGGCATCAAGGGCGGTCACGAGGCGGGCGTGAAGTTTATCGATAGCTGCAAATTGGCATCGCATTTGGCCAACGTCCTCGATGCCAAGACGCTTGTGATTCATCCGTCTTCGACCACACACCAGCAGCTTGCGCCCGAAGAACAGAAAGACGCAGGCGTGGAGCCGAATATGGTACGCATATCCGTGGGTCTGGAAGACATCGACGACATCCTGGCGGATTTCGACCAGGCGCTGGCGGCAGCAGCGAAATAAGCGGTATCCTATCCGGCGCGCGGCCAGCGAGCGGCGCGCCGGATTTTTTGTGTCAGCGGGGATCATCGAAATGGCTGAAGAAGGTTCTGTCGGCATCGTTCAAACGCAACAATACACCTTTGCGGAGCCGCCGTATGAACTCGAATTGGATTGCGGGCGCGCGCTTGGCCCCATCACACTCGCCTATGAAACGTATGGCTCCCTGAACGCCGACAAGTCCAACGCCGTGCTGATCGTCCACGCCCTGTCCGGCGACGCGCACGCCGCCGGCATTCACAATACGACCGATCGCAAGCCCGGCTGGTGGGACAACATGATCGGCCCCGGCAAAGGCTTCGATACTGACAAGTACTTTGTCATCTGCTCCAACGTGATTGGCGGATGCCAGGGTTCAACCGGGCCCTGGTCCATCAACCCCAAAACGGGCAAGCCCTACGGACTGAGCTTCCCAATCATCACCATTGGCGACATGGTGCGCGCCCAACGGCAACTCATCGAGCACCTCGGCATCGCGAAGCTCCTCTGCGTCGCGGGCGGTTCCATGGGCGGAATGCAGACGCTGGAATGGATGACGCGGTATCCCGAGATGCTGCAGTCCGCGATTGTCATCGCATCGGCGCCGCTGTTGAGCGCGCAGGGGATCGCATTCGATGCCGTGGGCCGGCATGCCATTCAGGCAGACCCCTCGTTTCACAACGGCGACTACTACGAGACGGGCGAACAGCCCGTGCAAGGCTTGTCCATTGCGCGGATGCTCGCGCACATCACGTATCTGTCGGACGAGTCCATGCGGATCAAGTTCGGCCGCGCCCTACGCAGCGAGAGCGAATATCGTTACGATTTCAGCAGCGAGTTTTCCGTGGAGACCTACCTGGACTATCAGGGCGAGCAGTTCGTGAACCGGTTCGACGCCAACAGCTATCTCTACATCACGAAGGCCATCAATTACTACGATGTGGCGGCGCCCTACGGATCGCTGGACAATGCCATGGCCAGGACGCGTGGCAAGACGATGGTGCTGTCGTACTCGTCGGATTGGCTGTATCCACCGTATCAGTCGCAAGAGATCGTGAATGCGTTGACGCGCCAACGGAAGGACGTGACGTACTGCAACATCCAGTCCGATTACGGCCACGACGCATTTTTGCTGGAAGTGGACGTGATGAAAAAAATCATCGGCGGATTCTTGCAGCACGTCCGGCACGAGGACCGAAAGACGCGCGGGATCGCACATGATGTTGATTCAGAAGCGGAATTCGGGCCGCCGTCGAGCGCGTCCCAAAGTATTTATGAGGGACACCGCGTCGACTACGAGATGATCGTGGACCTCGTCGACGAAGGCAGCCGCGTGCTGGACATTGGATGCGGCGACGGCGAATTGCTGGATCAGTTGATCGAGCGCAAGGGCGTCGACGGCGCGGGTATGGAACTGGCCCAGGGCAACATCGTGAGCTGCGTGCGGCGCGGAATCTCCGTGGTACAGGCGGATATCGACAAGGGCCTGCCGACGCTTCCTGACCAGAGTTACGATTACGTCATCTTGAGCATGACTTTGCAGGTCATCAAGAAACCGGACTACGTGCTCCAGGAAATGCTTCGCGTCGGGAAGAAATGCATCGTCAGTTTTCCGAACTTCGGGTTCTGGAAAGTGCGCGCGAAGACGCTCGCGATGGGCCGCGCGCCGGTGACGCGGAACTTGCCCTACGCGTGGTGGGTTAGTCCGAACCGGCATGTGCTGTCGATCAAAGATTTCCGCGAGTACTGCGCGGAGCGTAGCATCCGTATCGAGCGCGAATTGCCGTTGAACCGAAAAGGCCTGGTTTGGACCGCGCGCATGTGGCCGAATATGCTGGCGGACGAAGCGGTATTCGTGATCGCAAAGCGATGAGGGTCGGTATAGATTCCCGCTTTCGCGGGAATGACGGTGTGGGTGAGCGATTCGAAGTCGACCTTTTCCGTCATTCCCGCGAAGGCGGGAATCCACACCCTCAATCAGCGGTTCACGTAGCGAAGAGCAAAGCGACGCAACTGGACAAGAGAGGGAAGTTCCATGAAGGGGATCATACTCGCAGGCGGATCGGGCACGCGGCTGCATCCGCTTACGCTCGCGGTCAGCAAACAGCTCATGCCCATCTTCGACAAACCCATGATCTACTATCCCCTGTCGACCTTGATCATGACGGGGATTCGCGAGATCCTCATCATCTCGACGCCCCACGATCTTCCCTTGTTCAAGAACTTGTTGGGCGACGGAAAACGGATCGGCTGTTCGCTTTCCTATGCGGAACAAGCGGTTCCGAATGGCCTGGCACAGGCCTTCGTCATCGGCGCGGATTTCGTGGGCGACGACAACGCAGCGTTGGTCCTGGGCGACAACATCTTCTACGGTTCCGGATTTCACGACATCCTGCAAAGCCACAAAGATCCGGATGGCGGCATCGTTTTTGCCTACCACGTGTCCGATCCGGAGCGCTACGGCGTGGTGGAATTCGACGACGACAACAAGGCGATTTCCATCGAAGAGAAGCCCGCGAAACCGAAATCGAACTACGCCGTGCCGGGCCTCTACTTCTACGACAACGAGGTCATCGACATCGCCAAGAACCTGAAACCCAGCGCGCGCGGCGAATACGAGATCACCGACGTAAACAAGGAGTACCTGCGCCGCGGCAAGTTGCAGGTGGCCATCCTCGACCGCGGCACCGCTTGGCTCGACACAGGGACCTTCGACTCCCTCATGCAGGCCAGCCAGTTCGTCCAGGTCATCGAAGAGCGGCAGGGCCTCAAGATCGGCTGCATCGAAGAAGCCGCCTACCGCATGGGCTTCATCTCCGCCGACGAACTCCGCGCTCTCGCCGAACCCCTGCTGAAGAGCGGATATGGAAACTATCTTGTCAGTATTTTGGACGATGGGTTACCCGGCAGCCGAACGGCGAGTTGATCGCACACGGCAAAATTTCGTATAGTATGTTGTTCCATGCGCGGGTGGTGGAATTGGCAGACACGCTAGACTAAGGATCTAGTGCCCGATAGGGCTTGCGGGTTCAAGTCCCGCCTCGCGCACCACAGTCTATTCGAGGGCGGCTCTCGTTGCAGAGTCGCCTTTTTCTATGCACGGCAACAATCAGGAGAGGGCTATGAAGCGGGACAACATCTCGTCGGGGTCGAAGTGGGAACCGGTCATCGGGTATTCGCGGGCGGTTCGGATTGGGTCAATGGTGCACGTGTCGGGTACGACCGGCGCGGGCGCGGACGGCAAGCTCGTCGGCATCGGCGATCCCTATGCGCAGACCATCCAATGCCTGAAGAACATCGAGACGGCGTTGACGCGCGCGGGCGCGAAGCTGGGCGACGTGTACCGTACGCGGATGTACCTCGCCAACATCGAGCAGTGGGAAGAGGTAGGCCGCGCGCATGGCGAGTTCTTCGGTCAAATATTGCCCGCAACCACCATGGTCGAAGTCAGCAAGCTCATCGACCCGGACATGCTGGTCGAGATCGAAGCGGAAGCATACGTTTCAGGCGAATAGTGAGATGGGTCTGTAGTCTGTAGTCTGTAGTCTGTAGTCTGTAGTCTGTAGTCTGTAGTCTGTAGTCTGT
>JAHDWY010000021.1:9674-17275 GCA_023384315.1 Candidatus Hydrogenedentota bacterium
AGGCGAACGACTCCAGTCTCCAGACTAAAAGACTAGAGACTAAAGACTCCAGTCGCCCGCCTACCTCTCGCTGCAACTGGCGCCGTGGGCGAAGCAGGCGAAACAACGGTGGTGGCGAAGCATGACGCGGACGTCCATGCTCTCCGCCAGCGATCCGCCCAAGTCGTAGTCGTCGTCATCGTCGACAAGCGTGCAGGCGTAGACCCGCATCCGTCCGTCTTTCTTCACGACCATCTTGCTGAAGTTGCACATGAACGCAGCGCGGCTTTCCGCGGTGTGATACGTGGTCATGCAGTTTTCGGTGATTTCGGGAACGCCGCTGGGATGGCTGCAGGGTGGCTGAAAATCGGGGAAGACGACGATGTGCGTGTCCTCCGGCACGCCTGCTTTCTGAAAGACCGGCGCATAGGCCGCGTCCTCCGCAGCACGATCCTCGCCCACCGCGCCAAGCCGCGCGATGGACACGTCAAAACCAGCGCGGTGCAGCATGCCCAGCGTGTCCACGGCCAACTCGAAATTTCCTCTCCCCCGCCCTGCGTCGTGCCGTTCCGCGTCCGGATAGTCCAGGCTGATTCGGAATCGCAAACGATTGGGCCGTTCGGCCAGCGGTCGCGCTTCATCAAAACGTTGCCGCAACGGTTTCGTGCCGTTGGTCAGCACGAGACAAGGCTGGTGCTGCACGGCGTAATCGAGAATGCGGAAGATATCGCGGTTCACAAAGGGTTCGCCGCCGGTGAACGAGAATTGTTCCACCCCCAAGTCCAGCGCCTCGTCCACAAACGGCTTCACATCGTCAAAAGTCACCAGTTGCAACCGGTGGTCCCCGGGGTGCGAACCTTCCAGACAAAACGGACACCGCAGATTGCAGTTCGTGCCCGTATGAAACCAGAGTTCTGAGAGATTCGCAGGCTGGACGTACCCCCGAGGCGCACCCTCAGACGTCAGACGCCAGTCAGGGTCGTCCCGAAGATGCCGCCATGCTGTCTGCGGCACCTTTGTTGCGTGATTGATTTGCAATGAATACTCCATGCGTGCAAGTTAGAGAAGGTCAACCGATGATGATCCTTCGGCACGTAGTCTACCATGACATCGCACGCGGGCTGGAGCGCGAAGTACCGCAGCCGACCATACGAATCTGTTCGTCACACTTCATGTATCCACGCCATGACCGATCTTCAGTCAACGGCAGGTATCGGCGCGGGTAGTTTTGACGTTAGCGCGTGCCGTCGCGCGCGAGCAGGTGTCATCCGCCCCACTCCCGAGTCAACCGCGCCATGGTTTCGTAGTTGGCCATCGTTCGGGCCGAGATCTCTCGGCCGTACGGGCAGGAAGTCGGCATGAGGACGAAGCCGCGGCCTTCGCCGTGGGTGCCGTCTCGGAGGGCTTGCGTGACGACCTTCTCGAAGTCGCGGGGTTCGAGGTTTTCGATGTCGCTGACTTCGATGTTGCCGAACAGCACGAGATCCTTGCCGAACTCGCGGCGCACATTGGCGAGATGGACGTCGCCTTGCGGAGGCGGTTCGATGGGGTCGGTCGCGTCGGCACCCATGGCCACGAAATGGGGCAGCACATGTTTGATGCGCCCGTGGCAATGGACCCGAGGGTATCCGCCGTACCGTTTGATGGCGTCGAGCATGGGCTTGGTGTAGCGGACCACGTACTCTTCGAACAGCGGCGTGGGCAGATAGGGTTCGGTGGCATATTCGGGACCATAGATGCGCCAGAGGTGACCGGGCACTTCCCGGGCGACGGTTTCGGTGCGGGCGTGCAGGGGACGCGCGATCTTTTCCAGGAGTTCATGAAACAGGGCGCCTTCCGTGTAGGCGATTAGCGTGAACGTATCCATGGAAAAGAGCTGCGCGGCGACGCAGAGGGGATCTTCGGTGTCGAGCATGATGATGCCGCGCTCCCCGACTTCCTCGTCGGCCGACGCGAAGGGTGATAGATCGGGTTCTGCATCAAACACCTCGTCGGGTAATTGCAGGTAAGCTTTCAGATCGTCGAGATCCTTCAGCAGGTGTTCGACCATCCACGTCGTGTCGAGTCCCTTATCGCGGCGGTCGGTCTGGGTCATCGTACGTCCGGCGATGCGGAGTGTCGTGCGCGTGAACCGCGCGTCGCCCTCGAAGGTAACTTCGCGGGTGAAGAACTCGTGCCAGGGATGACCGTCGGGACGCACCCAGCGAACCGGCCGCATGCGAATGAGGTCCGTCTGTTCTTCCGCAAGCTGGAGCAGCGGTTGCCAGGAGGGATGGTTGTAGATGTTGAACGGATCCGGATCCGTTGGATCGATATTGAATCCGCCAATCTCGTAAAAGTTCACGCCCGGCCGGTCCACCGGCCGCCGCTCCAGCATCGCCATCAACCGCTCGCGCGATGTCATCTTTCCCCCTCCCCCGTCGTATTCGCGAACTAGAATCAAAACGGGCGAGACGCCCGTTCTCCTCTTCATCAACCGCGAGCAAGTAGCCACTTAGAACGTATACGAAAAGGTGGTCGAAGCGCGCCCATCTAGCGAGTCACTTTTCACGGTGGAGACGTCTCGACTTCACAGTTCTTGCAGCACGTTTCCCCTTCGTGCAGGCTGGAAGTCCGTACCACAAAAAGTCCAGCCCGCTCGCTTCAAACACGCTCATACGTCGCGCTCCGGCATCAGCCCAACTCGAAGGTGGTGACGCCGAAGACGCGGTCGTGCGCGATGTCGGGTGGAGGCCCGAGGTACATTCGCGCGCAGCCGAAGACCTCGACCATGTTGTGCCGGTGCACGAAATCGATCGCCGCAGGGTTGTTCTCCGGCGCGTCCAGGAACAGCGGACCACCCGCGGCGAACGGGGACAACCGCGCGAACAGGGCTTCCGCAACCGCGACGTCGTCCACGAACAGCGGACCAATCTTGCATCCGATCCGGCAGCGCCGCACTACGCCGAATCCCGCCAGCCTGCCGTCGCGCCGGCACCCCAGGGCGAGCGATTCGGGCAGGGCCAGCCACTGCTTCAAAAAGACCGGACGCGACGCGGGAAAACAGGTGCGGTCGTACTCCAGAACCTGATCGAATGGAATTTCGTTCAGTGGAACAATTTCCTCGTTATCTTCCGGCACGAGTTCAGGCCGCTCCGGGATCTCCGCCTGAAAGCGCATGTTGCGGTGGGAGAACACGAACCCGCCTTTCGCGTAGTAGTCCTGCATGTTGAAGACGCCGTCCATGCCGATACTCGCGCCGGGCCGCAATCGCGCGAGGAGGCGCTCCCGCCGGGCGTGCCAGAGCATGTTGCCGAGTCCCCGTCCGCGAAACTCGGGCCGCATGATGAAGAATCCCATGAAACCGAACTCGCCGTTGTAGGACGTGATGGCCCCGCCGCCGATCATCTCGCCGTCCAATACAGACGCCATGAACGCTTCCGGGTCGGTCGCCCAGAATACGTCCGCGTCGTGCAAGCCGGGGTTCCACCCCTCCTGCGCCCCCCAACGGACCAGTTCATCGACCTCCGCGCGGGTCATGTTGCGGATGATGGGGTCGTTGGCCAATGTGATGTCTCCTCGGTAGTAAGACGGGAAAGACAAGTCCTGCCCGGGGATACTAGCACCTCCGATTCTACTGGACAAAGCCGCAGCGAGGTGCTTGTTGATCGCAGGATCGACCGGCCCCATAATCGGTTCATCGGTGGCGGCAATCCGTTCCGCCGCGTGGAAATAGCAAGGTCAACGTTGGCTATCGGGAGTTCCGCAACATGACGCGCGTCATTCTGGAAACGAAATTCGAAGACCACGATCCCCACCTCTACCGCGCTGATGTTATTGGCGCCGGTGTCGATGGATTCATCGCCGTAACCGACACCGCCGTGGCGCAGTTTCGTGAGCAGGGCTATCTCCTCGTGCGTGGCCTGTTCACGGCCGACGAAGTAAAGGCGGCGTTGACTGAACTGAATATGATGGTGCGGGCGGATGATCCCCAGTGCGAAGGCATCTGGTTCGAGGGCAGCATCCGCGAGGCTATCGCGCAACTTCCTCAAGGCAAAGAGCACGGTGTCTCCGGACACATCGAGAACCTCGCGCTGGGCCAGACCGGCGATACCATGCCGGCGCTTGCCGGCGATGTCCGGGCCAAGTACGTGCGGAAGTTCAATCAGTTCGCGGAGCATCATCCCCCGCTCCGCGTCATGCTGGAGAAACCGGAACTGGTGCAGGTGGTCGAAAAGCTCATCGGCGAACGCGCGGCCGTATTGCAGGAAATGGCGATGATCAAACCGCCGGGGGGCCGCGAGAAACCGTGGCACCAGGACCACGCCTATTTCAACTACCCCCTGGAGACGCGGATCGTGGGCACCTGGATTTCGCTCGGAGACGCAACGCCGGAAAACGGATGTATGCACGTCCTCGCGGGCGCGCATCGGGACGGTCCACAGGTCCACTGGCGGCGGCGGGACTGGCAGATCTGCGACGCGGAGGCGGCGCGTCGCACGCAGACCGCAATCCCGGCACAGGCCGGCGACGTGCTGTTCTTCGACTCCAAGCTCCCCCACGGCACGCCCATCAACCGGAGCGACGCCTACCGGTGGGCCTTGCAATACCACTTCATACCGGCGTCCGCCGTGGAGACCCCCGACGAGGACCGCCTGGCGATCTTCGGGAGCGAAGGGAAAGATGTGACGTGTTGATTCGGTTCCCCGTCATCGTTGGGCGGCCAACACAGGTGGGCGCACCTGTGCCACACCACACATCATTGTGTAGAGTCGAAGGCTCGGGTGATCACGGTGGACTGGACGGCACTTCTGGGGAATGGCAGGTTGGAAGCATGCGGAAACATTGGCGGCGGATTCGGGATCATTGGAACCGCACGGACACGGTCGTGATGGCCACGAACCATGCGGCCTTGGGGGTGTTTGTGGCGAATTGTTGGTGGCACTCGCCGATTGTCTGCCAGCTTGCCAGCGCGGTTCCCCTCGCCTTTCAGATCCGGCGCGCGGTACGGTCGGACCGGCTATTGCGCGACGCCCTCGTCTTCGGGGCCATCATCGGGTTTGCCTGGCCGGTCGGTGAAGGTCTCGTGACGGCGGTCTTCGGGTGGTGGGGCCAGTACCTCGCGGCGGGCATCACCATCTGGCACACGCCGCTCTACTGCATCCTCATCGGCTGGCTGGCCTCGACCCACCTCTACTACCTGTCCCATCGGCTGGAAGCGATAGGGTACGGCCGGATCTCCGGCGTCGCCGTCGTCGGCCTCACCGCGTTCGGCATGGGCCTGCTCGGTGAGAACCTGTTCGTCTGGGCGAACATGTGGCGCTACGACACGTCCGGCCTGGACTGGTGGGCCATCCCCGCTTTCGTGCCCGTCGCCTACGGAGTGGGATACGCCATTCTGCCGCTGCTCAACCGCTGGCGCGCCGAAGCTACGGCCCTAGCCTGCGGCGCGGTGTTGATTGTAACCTGCGTAGGGTTCGGTCTCGCATCGGGCTTTTTCCCCCGCTAACCGAAGTGCCATGGTCCTTCCAGGCCAAGATTCTTTGTGTCACGGGCTTCCAGCCCGTGGGGGTGAGTCGTACGCAAATGGACAGTTGCGAACGAGCTTGTGTGATTGGTCAAAGAGTGAAGAAGCCGCGGGCGGGCCGCCCATGCTCCTTGTTGGGCTTACTCGGCTGGTAGACCGGGGATGACTCGCTCGGGCAATGGGGGTGCTTCTGCCGTTATGACGATCGTTACCGATTCGTGTTCGGCGTCCGCGATGGAAATGGTTGCATTCGCAGTGGCGATAGCTTGGGGACCCGCGATTGCGGAGACCGGAGTCCCTTCGCGGGCCTCCGCCAAGGCAGACGGGTTTGGGAAGAGTCCATATACCGAATTCGGCAGGTCCCCGGTCAGCGTTAGCACGCCGCCGGCGCTGCTCCATTCCGTGACGACATCCTGCCGATGTTTTGTCCGTTCCGCGCGCAGGGGGAGAATGCTTACGGCCGGGATGGCCTCGCTGAAGATCGTGTCGTACGCGATGGCGTCGGAAAGGTTCATGGGGGCGCCGTAGTAATCCCGGTAGTCCGGCAACACGCCGATGGCCCCATCCCTCGCCACTTCCTTCGCTTCCGCCTGAAATGCCGCAACCCGTTCCCCGGCATCGTGCCAGCGCCGGACTGAGATGAATTGCATGGCGAACAGAATGATCACCAGGCTGGTCGTGATGCCGACCATGGAGATGCGCCACTTTGGATGTTCCATGATGCAAAAGAACAGCGCGACCAGGCCTATGGTGAAGAAGGCGTTGGCGAGCAGCAACTGGCCCCCGCCGATGAGGGACACGAAATCGACGGGCCGGTCCAACGGCCCCAGCCTTAGCGCCACCATCGCAAGGACGCCGAACAGAATGACCGGCCGCCGCGCCTTACGGTAGATGAGGGCGAACAAGCCAATGACCACCAGGACAGCAAGCCATCCGAGCCAGGGTCTCTCGTGGAAGGCGACTACGGTCTTCGGGAGAAAGCCCAAGGGATAGAACAGGAAATATAAAGGCGTCATGCGTTGGGCAAGTTGGACGCCCGAGGTGATGAGGTCGCCCGCATGCGCGAACAGGCCCGCGATACCGGCTACAAAGAAGACACCGAGCCTGGCAAAACTTCGCTCGCCGGTCCGGGCGACGAGGAGTTCGAACAAGACGATGACAAGGATCAGGGTGGCGTTGCTCGCGTAGGGCACGGTCGCGACGATGAACAGCACGAAGGCCACGGAGACCTTCCAGGCTTTCGGGTTTCGCACCTGCGCCGCGTAGGCGGTGAGCGCGAGGAGCGCAATCAGGCACGGGATAAGGTCGCCAACGCCGGAAATATTGAGGACCGCCTCGGAATGGACCGGATTGGCTAGAAAGAGACACGCCGACAAGGTACCGAACCACCAAAGCCCGCGAACAGTCAGGTTTGTGAAGTAATAGACGCACATGACGCAGGCATACAGGAGCAGCATGTTGACGAAATGGTAACCAGGCAACCACGTGCCGAAGACGGCCATCTCCAGCCGAAACAGTTGGCCGGCGAGGAACGGGAGGTCGTTTCCGGCCGTCGCGAGGACCTCGAAATCCCGGCCCATGGGATAGGTCGTTACGCTCCAAATATAGATGATAAAAAGATATACGAACAGCGATACCGCGTCGTAGGTGTCGTGGTAGCGCATCCGCAAGGCAACGAGCGGATGGGGTTTCTTGTTGGGGTCACGCATAGCGCCAAAGTCTACTGGCCGGGTTCAATGAAGATCAACCTTGACGATAAACCATTTAGCGATATCGCCCGTCCAAATTGGAGTAGCTGCAAAGCGGATACTTACCGAAAACCTTACGAACGGTAGATAGGGTTGCTTGCGAGGGCCCATTCGGCTCTCGTACACTGGGGTACCGGCCGCCGATTTTTGGTGACACGACGGCCAACGCGACTTGGAGTGTGAAGG
This sequence comes from Candidatus Hydrogenedentota bacterium, assembly GCA_023384315.1. GTDB lineage: Bacteria > Hydrogenedentota > Hydrogenedentia > Hydrogenedentales > SLHB01 > JAHDWY01. The sequence continues at coordinate 17,094 of JAHDWY010000021.1, forward strand.
CATGATTGCACGTATTTTGTTTTCTCTTGGGCTGGCACTGTGTGGTTCTTCCATGGCATTTGCGCAGGCGGATTCTGGCGCGGCGCACGCCAACGACCTCCCTTCCATCGCCCGGAACTTTCGGTTGAACGACCATCTCGATGGGTCCCATGAGTTGTACCGGTATCGGGACTCGAAGGCCA
>JAHDWY010000806.1:0-669 GCA_023384315.1 Candidatus Hydrogenedentota bacterium
TGGAGAATCTGTCCGAGAGTAGGTTGGGGTACGGTTCGCCGTGAGCATAGCAACTCCAACCGATCCGCTCAACCCATGAGCGATCAACCCCTTACGCAGACACCCCGTTTTCGTTACGCCGAAGGACGAGACAGTGTGGATCGTGCGTGATGGACGAGAGGCAAAATCCCCGTTATGATGGCGACTGGAAACCGGTCCTTCCAAATCAAACGGCATGGAGAATTCCCGTGCGTATTCGCCCAACATTTCAAACGTTCCGCAACACGGCCTTAGCGATCATCATCGCGGCGGCCGTCCTCGGCGCGACGCCTTCTGCCTGCGCGCGGCCGGAATACGTCTACCTCACCTATCCCGGCGACCCGAGCACGTCGATTACCATCGGGTATCAGACCAAAGATCTCTCCGAGACTTCCAAGGTCTACTACGACACACAATCCCGCGGCGGTGAGGTTGAGGCATACGCGCATGAAGCCTACGGAGTCCAAGTGCGCATTCCGGGACTTCCCGCGACGCGGACCATCCATCACGTAACATTGACGGGATTGGACCCCGGGACCACCTACTACTTTGTGGCCGGCGATGAGGATGGCGGTTTTACAGGAGAGCGTTCATTCAGGACTATCGCGGACGATGACGCCCCCCTTCGCTTCGTTACCGGCGGCGATATGG
>JAHDWY010000806.1:679-2119 GCA_023384315.1 Candidatus Hydrogenedentota bacterium
CGCCGGCTCCTTCGGGTCGCGGCGGAACAAGATCCCGATTTCGCCGTCGTCGGCGGAGACATTGCGTACGCCAACGGCGAACTCAAGGAGTATCGGGACTGGGATCACTGGTTCAAGAACTGGGACGAACTCATGCGGACCTCCGACGGCCGCATGATCCCGGTAGTCGCAGCCATCGGCAACCATGAGGTGAATGACTCCGACTCGGCCGACTGGACTGTGCGCGCACCCTTCTACTCCGCGTTCTTCGGAACGCAGCCCGGCGACACCTATTTTGACCTTTCCTTCGGCTCGAACATGGCGCTCCTGGTGTTGGACACAGGACACATCGCGCCTCACGATGGCGATCAGGCGACTTGGCTCGATTCGGCACTCGCTGCGCATGCAGAGGTCCCCTTTGTATTCGCCGCGTATCACGTACCTTTCTTTCCGAGCCACCGGGACTTTGACGCTTCCGGTTCCGAGGCCGGACGCACGCACTGGGCTCCCCGATTCGATACGCACGGCTTGACGGCGGCATTCGAGAATCACGACCACACCATGAAGCGCAGCAAACTGATACGCGACAACCAAGTCGACGGGAATGGCGTACTCTATCTCGGAGACGGATCCTGGGGAGTGGTTCCGAGGGATGTCGATAAAGAGCGGCGCTGGTACGAAGCCGTGGCCTTGGGCGTCGGCCATGTCTGGGTCGTCGATGTGTCCTCGGAAAAGTCGAGGTACCGCGCGCTCGACAATGAAGGCGAAGTGCTCGACGAAACGACCTCCGCGCCGCGGCCTGCCACCGTAAATTGACGGCTACGAGTCGCGCCGAACCGCAAGAAAATTGAACGCGGCAAAGGGGTAGGTCATCGCATCCACAAACTCCCCGCGCGTGAGCGGTTTACCGCCTTCCAGCCAATGCTTGACGATGTGGATGTCATAGCCGAGTGTTTCCGTGAAGAGCAGGTACATGTCGCCCGGCGGTATGGCATAGAGACACAAACCGGATTGCGTACACTCGAACAGAACGAATGGTTTGCACCGTTGCAGCACGCCCATCGCCCCTTTCAACACCTGCAGCTCCGCACCTTCCACATCCACTTTCAGAAAATGAACCCAGTGGTCGGCGGGAAGCACGTCGTCCAGTCGCTTGCACTCGATCCGATGTTCCTTGAAACCCTCATCCGCGTGGTACGAATGAGGCTGAAGCCCGCTGAACCCGGACCGATCCGTGTTCTCGAAAAAAGACGTCGTGCCATTGGTGTCGCTGAGCGCCACATTGTGAATGGTTGCTTCCGGAAACTTCTTCTTCAGCCACTCCGCCTTTTGCGGTACGGCCTCGAAGGCGTGGTGCGTTCCACGCGGGGCCAGCGTTACGAACTCGTTGAGAACCGACCCCAGGTGGCAACCGATATCGACACAGTTCCAATCCGGCTGGATCGTTTTGCGCATCATGGC
>JAHDWY010000807.1 GCA_023384315.1 Candidatus Hydrogenedentota bacterium
CGAACTCGACGGGCCTTCCTTCGACGATACGCTTTGGCGAAGAACGCTGGCGCAGTTGTCGCTAGATGAAATCCACGTGCACTTGCGCGCCTATGAGACGCGTTTCGACCAAAAGTACCCGCCAGCTCCGGTGTCGCGGCCGGAGCCGCTCCACGAAGGCGGTTCACAAGACCCAAGCCGCGCCATGAACATTCTGCGGGAGCCGGCGTAGGCGACTGCAACGCGCCGCGCTATTGAAGTGAAGGCAAGCAACCGCCCTCATGCCTCATAGGACTTATATGACCCATAGGACCAATAAGACAGGATGAATGGCGGCAGTTGAATCCCTTTCGCCAGTGTCGATCCACGAGAACCAACGCGACAACCTAAACGTCTTCGTTCGCTGTGACCCTTGTAAGGAGCGACTAGTCCTATACGTCCTATAGGTCCCATACGTCCTATTCAATCCGCAATCCGAAATCCGCAATCCGAAATCAAAGGAGTTTCCTCATGGCATACGGAGACGTAGGCGGTTCGGTTACCGAACTCGTCATTACCTGCAAGACCCCAGCGGCCGGCACGATCGACATCGCCCCCGGCGACGCCGTCAAACTGACCGGCCCCTATGAAGTGAACAACGCCACAGACGACGAAGATGTCATCTTCGGCGAAGCGCTCGCGGCCGCCGGCGCGAACGCGATGGCAATCCCCGTGAAGGTTCGCGGGATCAGCATCTTCACCTATACCGGCTCCGCGCCGACCGTCGATGGCGAGGCGGGCATCCTCGCCTCGGCTACCGACGGCACCGTGAAAGCGCCCGCCTCCGGCAACGGTGTCGGCATCAACCTCAAAGTGGACGAAGGCGCGAACAAGGTGCACGTCCTGCTCTAGATCAACCAAACCCCACACCCCAAACCCCAACCAAGGAAATCCTCCTCATGCCTTATCGCGACGACAACGTCAAAGAGCGCCTCGCGTTTTTGAGCCAGGAGCCGGAACGGCTCGGCCAGACGCGCGGCCACGATTTGTACGATACTTTGGGCGCCCTTGGCCTGACCCACGGCCAGTACTTCCGCGCCCTCGGCACCAACCTCACCGACTACTGCGCCCAGGAATTCGGCATCGACGTCCATCGCATCACCGTCGACCGCTTCTTCCAGAGTGATCCGAACGCGAAATGGCTATTCCCCGACATTGTGCGGGAAGCGGTCGTTGCCGGCCTCAAGCGCAAGCCGGTCTACCCCGAACTGATCATCCGCGACGAACCGGTTTCGAGCACCGCCTACGACGTGCCCTACGTGGACGAAGCGCCCGCGGAGGAAGAGCTGCGCACCGTCGCCGAAGGCGCCGCCATCCCCGAATCGGAAATCACCTACGGCGACCGCATTGTCCGTCTCGACAAGAAAGGCCGCGGCGTCGTCGCGTCCTACGAAGTGATCCGCCGCATGTCCGTCGACATGTTGCGCGTGCACCTGCAACGCATCGGCGAACGCCTGGGCCGCAACCTCGACGCGCGCCTGGCCACGGTGCTGGTCAGCGGCGACTCGTCCGGCAGCGGCACGGCGGCCCCCACGGTCAACACCGCCACCGCTGACACGTGGACCTACGCGGACATCGTCAAGGGCTTCATGACCTTGACGCTGGACAAGTACTTCACGCCGACCCACATGCTCGCGAACTCCGAGCTGGCGCAAACCATCCTCGCGCTGAGCGAGTTCAAGGACACCGCCCTCTTCGACTTTGCGAAGTCCGGCAACCTGCCGTCGCCCCTCGGCGTGCGGCTCGTGCCCATGGTCGATCAGCCCGACGACAAGCTGACCATCCTCGACGCCGGGTACGCGGTCCAGAAACTGACGGAACAGGATTTGCTCGTCGAGAACGACAAACTCATCAACCAGCAGTGGGACCGCACCTACCTTACCGTCGTCACCGACTTCGCCGTGATCTACAAAGACGCCCGCGTTGTCGTCCAGAGCGACTGGACCTAACTTGATCTCACGCCGGAGCACGCCTCTCCGGCTCAAGCCTGGGGCCTCGCCGCCACCCGAGGCCCCAGGCCTCGCCGAAAGCCGGCACCGTACGCCGGCCCAATAGTGCAAGCATTTTCTTGTCCGTGTAGGTCCGTGTAGGTCCGTG
>JAHDWY010000022.1 GCA_023384315.1 Candidatus Hydrogenedentota bacterium
CAATCCCGAACCTTCCCCAATTGCCGGTGTCCACGGAAGCAGATACACCGGAACGCCTTTGGGCGGATGGGAAGGAGTCAGCTATGAAAATGAAACTACTTTTGGCCGTTCTGATCGGCGCGCTCGCCGTGGGCGCGTGCAGCAAAGAATACGGTGCGACGGACATGTATGCGTCTCAGGCGCCTGCGGAGATGTCGGAACAGGAGATGGCGCGGCGCAATGTCGCCGGATTGCAGTACGATGCCGGAGCGATGGGCGCATCGGACGAAGCGGCGGCGCCAACGGGCAACTCGGGCGCCGGCGGGCTGGACGTCCTGGCGCGGAGCAAGCCGGATCGCTACCTCATTAAGAATGCGACGGTCGTCATTGAGACGGAGGACGCTCGCGCGGCGACGGAGCAGCTCACGGCGGCGCTGGCGCAGGTGGACGGCTACGTGTCGGATTTGCGGGAATCGGTGAACGCCTACGGAAACCGCACGGTGACGATGCAGATTCGGATTCCGTCGGACCGTTTCGATCAGTCCAAGATGCAGGTGGAAACGCTGGGCAAGGTGCTGAACAAACAGGTCAACACGCAGGACGTGACCGAACAGTACGTCGACACCGAGGCCCGTTCGCGGAACCTGAAGCGGACGGAAGAACGTTTGCTCGATCATCTCAGCCGGGCGGGCGTGTTGGAAGAGGTGCTGCGCGTCGAGCAGGAACTGACGCGCATCCGCGAAGAGATCGAGCGCCTGGACGGCCAACTGCGGTTCCTGGCGGACCGGGTCGCGTATTCGACCATTGCGATTACCTTGCAGGAAACCGCCAAATCCGAGCCGGTCGTTCCGGCCCAATCCTTCAGCACAGGCAAAGTATTCTCCGAGGCGATTCGGTCTTTGGTGGGATTCGGGCAGGCGATCTGGACGAAGGTGATCTGGATTCTGGTCTGGAGCCCGGTGTGGTTGCTCCCGGTGTTGGCGGCGTACGCCGGTTACCGCCGTTGGCGGAAGCAGCAGGCGGCGTCGTAAACCGATCGGTCGATGGAGGAGCCTTCTGCAGTACGTCGAGAGTCAGCCACGCTGAGCGTGTGGCTGACTCGTTTTTCTGTATCGCCGATGCAGGACATCCCTATCCGCGACCGGTCGCCAAGGTCGGCAGACCTCTGATTTGCGCGCCAGCCCTGCCGCCCCCATTCGGGGGCTGTATGGTGGGGGGTGGCCGGGTGACCCAAGGTTCCGCTCGTGCCTCGCTCCACCTTGGGTTACATTCGAGTCGCCCCTCCGGGGCTGCGTTCGCCTTCATGGACCGACTTCGCGGCCGACAAAGCATGAAGCGCGGCTATCGTTCTGTCCTGCATTCGAGTCACCCCTGGGGGCTGCGTTCACCTTCATGGACCGACTTCGCGGCCGACGAAGTGCGAAGCGAGGCTATCTTCCTGTCCGGCGGCGCGTTAACCTTCGAATCGCAGTTGCGCGAAGTGCGCGGGGACGTGGAAGTTGAGTTCTCGACCGATGGGGGCCCAGGAGGCCCAGTGGGGGTGGGAACTGCAGTCGGCGCATTTGTAGAAGTTGCCGCGCCAGGTTTGGCCAGGGATATCGCCCAGAGGGCCGACGTAGTGCTCGAAAAGACTGAAGGGGATGGCGTATTCGACGCGCCATTCGACGGGGTCTGCGATTTCCTCTTCGATCGGGGCGTTCAGGGAATGGAAGGCGACGACCTCAGCGCCCAACTCGGAGGGCACGTTGACAAATTTCTCGAATCCGGCGTCGGTCCGCCGGGCGTCCTCGATGTACTTGAGCAGCAGGACCCCGCCGCAGTTCATTTCGAAGTTGAAGTATCCGGCTTCGCGCCGGGGTTGCACGAAGAACTCGACGCAGGCGTCTTCGTAGACGCGGCCCTGATATTCGGTGGCGAGGCATCGCACGAACTGATCGTATACGCGGAAGATGAGATAGAGGCCTTCATCGTCGTAAAGCACTTTGACCCGGGTATCGGGGTGATGATTGCTGCCTTCCGGCCGGAAGAGGTTGATATGCGCCGTGTCCGCGTGCGACCAGACCTCGCTGTCCCAGTCGCCGTCCAGACCGGGACGCGCCATGGCCCGGCGAATCCGGTAGGTTCGCTCCCCATTCCCCATCGCAAGTCCCCTCCCGCGAGATAAGGAACGCGGGGCGGCATCCCGCTGGACGCCGCCCCGTGTTAGATACAGTCCTCTGTAGCTCCTAACGCCACAGTTACGAACGGATCTCCTTGACAAGAATCTCCATTTTGGTCATACCTAGGGCATGTCCAACTATGGCGTCAGGAATCGTACTCGGACTACTCATAGATGGACCACCTCCTTTCCGACGCCGCTGACGTATCCCGGCCACTCCCCATCGAGTGCCTTCGCCGCCACGTGTCTCACTGAATATACCTTACCCTATGCGCACCGGATTCGCAAAGGAAAATTTCGTGATGATTTCCGGATCGCGTCGCGTTTCCGGCATCATTTGAATTCGCTTGGATCTGCGCCGGATAGAACACTACGGGAAATCTGAAATGTCCAACACAACACACCGCAGCCCACGACGCACCCTCGCGCTCCTGCTGGCCGGCGCGCTGGTCGTCGGAGGGTTGCTGGCCCACCTCCGCTACTTCGCGACGTTTCGATTCTGGTTCCCGCCGCCAGTTGGCGACGGACCGGCCGGACCGGATGTGGCGCGCGAGCCGTTTGAATCGGCCTGGACGGACAGGCCGGTGGTGCTCCTCGGGCTTGGCGACAGCGTGACGGCGGGATTCGGCGCGGACCCGGGCCTCTCGTATTTCGATCGGCTCGTGCAAAACCCGCCGGGCGAGTTCGAGGATATGGAGGGTGTTTGCCTGGGTGCCGTGTTTCCTCAACTCAGGCCTATGAACATCTCCGTGTCGGGGTCTACGTCGCTGGAGCATTGGTCCGAGCAGATTGAACCCATGGAAACGTTTCCGCCCGACACCTATGGGATCGTGGTGATGACGACCGGCGGAAACGACCTCATCCACTGGTATGGCCGGGGCGAGCCCAAGGAAGGCGCGATGTATGGGGCAAGCATGGAAAAGGCGAAACCGTGGATCGAGAACTTTCGTGTACGTCTAGACACGATGCTGGCAAGGGTGATGGCGACCTTTCCCGGCGGATGCCAAGTCTTCCTGGCAAACATCTACGACCCCTCGGATGGAGTTGGGAATCCGGCAGCCGCGGGACTTCCCCCCTGGCCGGATCTGCTCGCCATCCATGAAGCCTACAACAGCGTGATTGCCGACGCGACGGACCGGCATGACAACGTGCATCTAGTCGATATTCGCGGACCGTTCCTCGGCCATGGCGTGCATTGTATCCAATGGTGGCGGGATCATTACCGGCCGGAGGACCCGCACTATTGGTATTTCACCAACCTTGAAGATCCCAACAATCGGGGCTACGATGCGTTGAGACGGCTGTTTCTGAATGAGATAGCGGCGGTGCTGGCGCCGCGGGAGGGGGTTCCGGGTCCGTTTCAAGGTGTGGAGAATGGTGCACCCGATGGTGGCGAATGAATTCGAAATCCGAAACAAATTCAAATGACCAAAATCCCACAGAATGGCCCCGTGGCTTCGGCGTAGTTTTGCAGTTCTCGTCGCACGACTGGCGGTTCCGAAACCCCGTTGGAGTTCACCTTGAACAAGAAGCGCGTAGATCTCACCGGTGATGGTAAGCCATTGAGTGACAACCCTTTCGGATCGCTGGCCGGCATGAACGAGGGCCTTCCGCAGCAGCCGGAGCCGGAAACCAGTCCGGTCGTGGCGGAAAAGTCTGCGGAACGCCGGTTTCAGGTCGAAAAGACGCGGAAGGGTGGCTTGCCGGTGTTCGTTGAACGGCGTGCGAAAGGCAAGGTGGTCACGGTAGTGCGCAATGTATCCGGCGATGCCGAGCACCTCCTTAAGTCCCTGAAGAAACGGTGCGGAGCTGGGGGTGTTCTCCGGGATGGGGATGTGGAAATACAGGGCGACCACCGGGCTTCGATCGAGGCGTTCTTGTGGGATAGCTAGACGCAAATCCCGGCGTAAAAGAAATTTGCGGAATCGCGCGGCTGTTCCGTGTACAATATCCTCTCTGCGCTTTCCGGTCCCCGGACGGGACAACCAGTCGAGTAAGTGCAGCTACTACACTAAACCCAGAAGGAGTCTACCGTGAAGAATCTGTTGACATTAGCCGTGCTTGCGGCCGTCATTTTGGCGCCGATCGTCGCGTTTGCCGCCGAAGGCGACAAAGAAGAGGCCAAGCCGGCGCCCATCAAGCTGGAGACCGAAGCCCAAAAGGTTTCGTATGTTATCGGCTCGCAGATTGGCACCAGCATCAAGTCGGACGGCATCGAAATTGATATGGACGCCTTTGTTCGCGGACTGACCGATGCGCGTGCGGGCCGGGAACTGGCCATGACCCAGGAAGAAATGCAGCAGGCGATGACGACGTTCCGCGAGCAAATGATGGCGAAAATGCAGGCTGCGCGCGCGGAAGCCGGCGCAAAAGCCGGCACGGAAGGCGCCAAGTTTCTTGCCGAAAATGCCGAGAAGCCTGGCGTGAAGACGACCGAGTCGGGCCTGCAGTATGTCGTCGTGGAAGAAGGTGACGGCGCGACGCCGGAAGCGAGTGACGTGGTGCGGACGCATTACCGCGGCACGCTCATCGACGGCACGGAGTTTGACAGCTCCTATGCACGCGGCGAACCGGCCGAGTTTCCGGTCAATGGCGTCATCGCAGGCTGGACCGAGGCGCTGCAGTTGATGCAGGTGGGCGACAAGTGGAAGTTGTTCATTCCGTCGGACCTGGCCTACGGCGAGCGCGGTGCGGGCCAGGACATTCCGCCGAACGCGACGCTTATTTTCGACATCGAGCTGCTCGAGGTCGTCGAAGACAGCAGCATCGCAATTCCGCAGGAATAGCGAACAGACAACAATTTGTGAAGGCGCCGGAAGGCAAGGGTCTTCCGGCGCTTCTTGCTGTAGTGGAGTATTTTTTTGATCGGACTGATCTGACCGATCGGTCCGATTGGGCATATCGACAGGAACAAAACTTGCCGGAGAGCCCGCAACGCGCTACGCTATTTCGTTGCAAGGTATTGTACTGGCCAACGCGGAGCTATCGGCCATGGCGATTCACTCGGAAATCTTCGATCTTGTCAACGCGACCCCTTTCGTCGACACCCATGAGCACTTGTGGGAGGAGCGGACGCGTCTGGCCGCGCTGGCGGAACCGGCCCAGCACCCGATGCCGAGCGACTTGGGCATCCTCTTCTATCACTACGCGGATTCAGATTTGGTCTCTGCAGGACTGTCGGCAGAAGACCGCAAGAAGATGGTCGATCCGATGACCGACGTGCATGAGAAGTGGCGATTGATTGGCCCCATCTATGCGCGAACGCGTCATACCGGGTATTTGCAGAACGTGCGGGAATCCTTGCGCCTCATGTTTGGCGAGGACGACATCACGGACGACAACTACGCGCGCATCTCGGATCTAATTCGCGACCAGATCGCGCCAGGGTATTTCAAGCGGCTTTTGCGGGACGTGTCGAAAATTGAGCATACGCAGGTCAACAGCTTCGAAGACCCGGTGTTCAATGAGACGGAGTATCCCGATCTGCTTTGCCAGGACCTGAGCTTTGTGGGGCTCAGTTCCGGGCTGAATATCGAGCCCTACGCGAAGAAAGCGAACCGGGAAGTCGGTTCGCTGCAGGATTGGCATGCGATTATCGACTGGGTGTTTGAGACGTACGGTCCCCGTGCGATTGCCATTAAGAATCAAAGTGCCTATGCGCGCAGGCTCGACTACGATGATGTCTCGGCCGGCGATGCCGCACCGTTGTTCGCCCGGCATATCCGGGATGCCAAGGGTTCCGCCGAGTTTGAGAAGAAGGCGATTCAGGACCATTTGTTCCACTACTGCATCCGGAAGGCAGTCGAGTACAACCTGCCGGTGAAGCTGCACACGGGGTATTACGCCGGGAACAACCACATGCCTTTGCATCGCGTGGGGGCCAACGATGGGGATTTGTGCCCCATCATCAAGGCGCACCCGGATGCGAAGTTCATCATCATGCATATCTCGTATCCGTATCAGGACGAGGCGATTGCGCTGGCCAAGCATTATCCGAACGCGTATGTGGACATGTGCTGGGCCTGGATTATCAATCCCCTCGCGAGTGTTCGGTTTACGAAGGAATACCTGATGGCCGCGCCGCACACGAAGCTCTTGACGTTCGGCGGGGACTACGGTCCGGTGGAAATGGTGCCGGGCCACGCGGCAATCGCGCGGAAAGGGTTGGCGCAGGCAGTCAGCGAATTGATCTCGGACGGGTGGGTCGGCGAAGGAGAAGTGCCCGCGTTGGTGGATCGCATCATGCGCGGGAATGCCCACGAGATTTTCGATTACGAAGGCACTTTGGCGGCGTGGAATACCCCCGCCGCGTAACGGAATTTTGGCAGGCGGGACGCCTGCGGCACGATTCTTACAGGAGAGGTAATGGCGACCGTTTCGGAAAAGACCACGTCCCTTCGCGACGTGTTGTATAACGAGATTCTGCCGGGCGTGGAGAAGCCGTCCCGCTACATGGGAACGGAGTTGAACTCGACGCACAAGGACCCGGCGGAAGTCGATCTGCGTGTCGCGCTCGTATTTCCGGACCTTTACGACCTGGGGCTGGGGAATCTGGGCATCCTCATTCTGTACGCGATCCTGAACAAGCTGCCCTGGTGCTGGTGCGAGCGGGGCTATACCCCTGCGCCGGACATGGAAGCGGCGCTCCGCAAGCGCGGTCTCCCGGCGTTCACGAATGAGTCTAAAGACGCTCTCGGGGAGATGGATCTGATTGGGTTCACGCTGCAGACCGAGTTGAACTACACGAACATCCTGAATCTGCTGGACCTCTCGGGAATTCCGTTGCGTACGGAGCAACGCGACGATTCGCATCCGCTCACGATGGCGGGTGGTCCTTCGGTGTTCAATCCGGAACCGCTGGCGCCATTTATCGACTTCTTTGTTATCGGCGACGGCGAGGATGCGATCGTTGAGATTGCGGAAGTCCTCCGCGCGATGAAGGACGCGCCGCGGCGTACGAAGCTCGAAGCGTTGGCAAAACTGGAAGGGATCTATGTTCCGGAGTTGTATCCCTTCGAGACGATGCCGGACGGGCGCATCCTGCCGAAGGAGGACGCGCCAAAGATCGTGAAGCGCACCTTGCAGGATTTGGACGGCGCGACCTTTCCCACAAACTACATCGTGCCGTACACGCAACAGGTCCACGACCGTATCGGGCTGGAGGTGTTGCGGGGCTGCACGCAGGGCTGCCGGTTCTGTCAGGCGGGCATGGTGACGCGGCCCGTGCGCGAGCGTTCTATCGAGAAGGTAGACGAACTGATGGAGCGCACGCTGGATGCAACGGGATACGAAGAGGTTTCGCTGGTTTCATTGTCAACCTGCGATTTCTCGCGGCCGCGCATGCTCGTCGAGCAGGCGGCCAAGCGCGCGGCTGAGAGCAATGTCAGCGTGTCGCTGCCATCGCTTCGTCTGGATTCCTTCTCCGTGGAACTGGCCGATATGGTAGCGGGCGTCCGGCGCAGCGGCCTGACCTTCGCGCCGGAAGCGGCCACGCCCCGGCTGCGCGCGGTTATCAATAAATGGATCCCCGATGAGGACTTGTTGAACATGTCCTCGGAGGCCTACGGGCGCGGGTGGAATCATGTGAAGACCTATTTCATGATCGGGTTGCCCACGGAGCGCGACGAGGATGTGGAAGCCATCGTCGACCTCTGTCTGCGGACCTTGAAGCTGGGACGCACGATCAATCCCCGGGCCAAGGTGAACACGGGCGTTTCAACCTTTGTGCCCAAGCCGTTCACCCCTTTCCAATGGGCGGAACAGATTACGCTGGAAGAGGCGTACCGGCGTCAGGGCATTCTGGAGAAGGGATTCCGGGGCAATGGCGCGATCAAGTTTGGCAAGCACGAGCCGGAGATCACGTTCATCGAAGGACTGCTAACCCGGGCGGACCGCCGGGGCGCGGACTTGCTGGAGGCCGCGTGGCGGAATGGGGCGCGCCTCGAATCCTGGGGCGAGCACCTGAACTTCAAGGCGTGGCTGGACGCCGTCGAACAAACGAACTACGACGTGCAGGACGCATTGCGGGCGCGCGACCTCGACGAGCGGCTGCCGTGGGATCACATCGACATGCTGATTCCCAAGAAGTGGTTCCAGGAAGACTGGCAGCGCGCGATGGAGTTGAAGTACGCGCAAGACTGCCGGGCGGGCAAGTGCCATCTCTGCGGCGTGATCTACCGCGAGCGGGAATTGTGCAAGCACATGCTCAAGCGGCAGAAGCAAGGCCGCATCGACGAACAGGACTGGAAGCCCACGCCTGTGGCCAAGTACGAAGAGCCGGAGGCCGTGCAGCGGTTGCGCTTCCGCATCGGGCGCAACGGGGAAGCGCGGTTCCTGTCGCATCTGGAATTGGTGAATTCCTGGGTGCGCACGTTGCGGCGCGCGCGAACGCCGATCTCTTATTCGCAGGGGTTCCATGCCCACCCGAAATTGTCCTTCGCGACCGCTCCGCCCGTGGGCGAGGAGTCTATGGGCGACTACATGGACATCGTCTTGAAGGAGCGCGTGGATCCCGAGGACCTGTTAGGGCGGATTCAGGCGACGTTACCGGAAGGCATCCGGGCCTATCAGGTTGAAGAAGTGCCGCTCAAAGCGCCGGCCCTTATGGCCTGCACGACGGGGTTTGCCTACACATTGTTTGCTTCCGGCGATCCTGACGCCCTGAAGGAGCGAATCGATGCCGTAATTGGCGCGCCCGAGATCATCGTGGAGCGCGACGGCAAGGCAAAGAAGGCTCGCGGCAGAAAGGGGCGCGCGCCGAAGATGGAAGTCGATATCCGCCCCATGATTCGCCGTTTGGAGTTGACCGAGACCGGCGAATATCAGGCGACGATCGAACTCGAAGTTGAGTTCGTGGGCGGCCGCTCGGTACGCATGCGCGAAATCCTGCCGCTGCTGGGCCTCGACGCGCAGTCGACAAGGGTGCTCAAACGCGAGACGTTTCTTGCCACCAACCCGGCGGCTGCGAGCGTGGCGGTAACCGCGTAGAAGCTCGTCAGCGGGCGAATCGAAAAGGGGGTAATCATGGTTCGAGGCATGGTCTGTGTTTTTCTGCTCACGACGACGGCCCTCGCCACGCTTCAGGAATCCATCGACGCGAGCCCGGGACAACTGGTCGAGGTGCCGCCCGGCGAGATTCACATCGACCAGCCGCTGCGGATCACCACGCCGGGGTCGGGCCTGTTTGGCCAGGGTACGATCGTGCAGGACAACCCTGAGGCCAACATCCTCGAAATTGCAGGAACCGAGAACATCCGCATCGAGGGCATCACGTTGACCCGTGCGGAGGGCAAGCAGGATTCCAACCGGCACGCGATCCATATCGGGAACTCCGAGCGGGTCGAGTTGCGGGGCATTCGCGTCATCGACAACCGCAGCACGGCCGGGACCGTCTACTTCGAGAACAGCCGGTCCAGCAGCATGCGCGACAGCGCGGTGATCAACTATAAGCGCGTTGGCATCGACGATCGGACGGCGAGCGAACTTTACGGGTACGCGTTCCGGGTGATCGACGGCACGGGCATCGTGGTGAACGGATCGACCAAGATCAGCATTCAGGACAACCACGTGGTTGAGCGAAACATCTATCCCACAAAAGAGTTCAAGGAAGCGCACAACCTGGGACAGTTGACGGACGGCGCGCAACCCACGAAGAAGGGTAGGCTCGCGCCCAAAGGAGACTATGCGAATAACTGGCACCAGGGATCGGCGATTGTAGTAACCTCGCCGGAGAAGACATCGCATGTGTTGGTGGAAGGAAACCTCATCGAGAACGCGGCACAGGGGATCGACATCCACGCCGATTCGGTGACCTGCGCTAACAACGTGATCGACCATGCGTTTGTTGGCATCAAGTGTATGCACGGATCGCGTAACGTCATTATCATGGGAAACAACGTATCCCATATGGATCTTTGGGGGCTCATCATGATGCCCGGGACCGCTTCGCATCCGGCGGAGGCGGCCACAGAAGACCAACCTGCGCGGGGCGCCAATTTTACGCGCGGGAACATCATCGCGAACAATATCTTTTCGGATTTCGGATTTGGCTACGAGTACTTCAACTGGGAAGGCTCACGCGGCGGCGTCATCAGTCTCGAATCGGGGCAACTGCCGGAGAATCCGATCATGACGGATGTATTGATTCAGGGGAACATCGTCTACGACACGGGGCGCGATCAGGTGCTGGAAGAGGGTCAACCCGTCACCATCGAACCCCGGTATGAGTACGCCGTCTTCATCTCACCCGACCCCAGTCCGGAGGGGCTGTTGTTTCGAGACAATATCTTTCATCCCGGCCGGGGCGGCATATCGAATATCCCTTTATCTCATTGACTTGCGCGGGTCGAGGCCGGTTCATTCCTTGACACGCTTCGTCTGCGTTCGATAGAATTCCGATCTAAGGCGGCATAGCCAAGTTGGTAAGGCAGAGGCCTGCAAAGCCTCCATTCCCCGGTTCGAGTCCGGGTGCCGCCTCCATATTCTTTTTTGACTACCACCGCGTGGGGCGGGTGAATCGGTTGGATTGCCCAAGTCACGTGCGGCCATGGTGTTGTTGGTTCGCGCTTTTGGGCGAGTGGTGGAATGGCATACACGGCGGACTTAAAATCCGCTGCCCCAACGGGCTTGAGGGTTCGAGTCCCTCCTCGCCCACCATGAAACCAGCCGGAACCTTCCCACCGGAGAGAGGTGCAGCGGGTGGCGACGATCCTGATCGTAGACGACGACGAACGGGCCAGCCAGTTGGTTCGGGATCACCTGGTCAAGAGCGGCCATGAGTGCACCGTCCAACGCTCCGGTCAGAACGTCTTGGAGACCATCCAGAACAAGAAGCATGACTTGCTCGTGCTGGACGTCATGCTCCCGCACACATCCGGTTTCGAGATCTGCCGTCAGATTCGGCGCGACCCGGAGCTGTACACCCTTCCGATTTTGTTCCTTTCCGCGATGAACAACGAAGAAGAGGTGTTCCACGGATTGGCGCAGGGGGCGGACGATTACGTCGCCAAGCCGTTCGACGCGGGAAACGTGGTGCAACGTATCGAGGCCTTGTTGCGGATCGGTTCGGGGGGTACGGGTGTGGACGAACTCACGTCGCTACCGTCCGCCGATGTCACGAAGCGGGAGATCCAACGTCAGATCAGCTTGCGCAAGGGGTTTGCACTGGCGCATTGCGAGTTGCTGTATGTGCGGGAGTTTGGCCGGAAGTACGGCGCGGAAGCCCGGACCAAAGCGGTGCGGCATTTGGGGCGAGCGCTTGCCCGGTGCACCGAAGAACTCAAGGATGAAGAAATCTTCGTGGGCCACATGGGCGGTGGTCACTTCATGGTAATCATGTCGCCCAAACGCATCCAGGCGTTCAGCCGCTGGGCGCGCAAGGTTTGGCTGGCCCAGATCGAGAAGCTGTATATGGCGACGACGGGAAGCCCGAAGCCAAAAGCGTCGGCCGACGAGGCGGAAAAACAGCTGGATGTGATGTTCTGCATCACGCAGCACGATCCCAAGGAGACGGTCACGCCCCAACAGATCTTTGAAGTGCTGTCTCAAATTCGCCATATGGCGATGACCTCTTCGGAGGGGGGCGTATTTGCCGACCGGCGGGCGGGGATCGAGTAATGGCAGCCTGTGCCAACTTGACTTCGTGGGACTTCATTTCGTATGCTTTTGCGACACGTGCCGAGGTAGCTCAGTTGGTAGAGCAGCGGACTGAAAATCCGCGTGTCGCCAGTTCGATTCTGGCCCTTGGCACCATTTTTCTTGCTGGATTAGCTCAGTTGGTAGAGCGCATCACTCGTAATGATGAGGTCCGGGGTTCGACTCCCCGATCCAGCTCCATCTGATTTAATGGTCCTTGCGGAAGGAATCGTTTGAGGGGGTTTTTGTAGGCCTGCCTTCCGTAAGGGTTTTGTTGAGTAACCGCGTGCGGTGAAGGGGTGAGCCCGGAAACCGCGCTGTTCACAGGACGAAGTCTCCGACCCGATGGAAATGAAACAATCCTACAGCACGTCCGAAGTGGCGAAGTACTGCCATGTTACGGCAGACACGATCCGCAAATGGGCCGAAGCCGGCCGCATTCACGTGTTCAAAACGCCGGGCGGTCATCGCCGCATTCGCCGTGAGGATCTGATTCAGTTCCTGCGGGAGAACAACATCCCCATTCACGGGGACTTGAACTCGGCCGGGTTGCGCGTGCTGGTCATCGACAGTGAACCTTCCGTAGTGGCCGTCGTGCGCCGTTTCCTGGAGCGTTCGCGGGGCAACTTCCAGATTGAAGGTGCATTGGATGGGTTTGACGCTGGCCGCCAGGTATCGGCGTTCCTTCCCGACGTGGTATTCCTGGATCTCCGGCTGCCAGGCGTGGACGGACTGGATGTGTGCCGGCGGATTAAGGAGTTGCCGGACCTTCCGAATGTGCGCATTGTTGCGATTGCCGCTCCTGAGGATCGGGATCTTGCGGCGCGCGCGTTGGAATACGGCGCAGCCGTCACACTTGGCAAGCCTTTTACGCCGGACGATCTTCGGCGCGTCCTTGCCCGGGTCGGGATCGAGGTCAGTTAAGCGCTGCGACAGGACGCCCCACTATATATAAGGGGTATCTGGGACCGATGCACTGCATGTTCCGCAAAATTCAGCGTTCGAAGATTTCGCTTCCTTGACAACCCCAAACCGCTATGCTAGACTCCGGCTAACCTCTGGTCCGTCGGGGGTGTGGAAATGGATAACGAGAAAGGAGGTCTTCCGCTATGTTCTTTTTGCTGTGGTTGGTGTGGTGGTTCTTCTGGGCGTTCGTCGGTGCGGGTCTTGGTTTGCCCGAACTGATCTAGGTTCAGTCCACTTACTTACAAGAGATTTAGATCGCGATTCCGGCGGGTGTGCCCAGCATGCCCGCTTTCTTTATTTCTGCCGCTGGACCGCTACTCGAATGGGGGCCCGGCAACGAGTTCCAGCGGGTGGAACACGGGAAGCCCGGTGCCTTCCCGCAGTTGAATTGCGCAGACGCTGCTTTCAGTAACAATCGCATCCACGCCCGCCTCCAGAAACATCGCACAGAGCGATTCCCCCGCCGCCTTGGACAAGTCATACCCAAGGGGACCGGCTTTCAGACCAAACGTTCCTCCCATACCGCAGCAGGTGCCGGTTTCGATGAGGGTTACGTCGGCACCCCGGCGGCGGAGCCACTCCTGCGCATCGCGTCCTGAACCGAGGGGGCGCTGGTGACAGGACACGTGAAAGCCGAAACGCTTGCCTCGCAAGCGGTCGTCAGAAGCGGCTGCCCCGCCTTCGCGCAGATTCAGGTAGGCAAACAGTTCGTACGAATGGTCGGACACGAGCAACGACTTGCGGCTGTGGTGCAACAGCTTGGGATACGTCTCGCGGAGGCAGTAGGCGGCGGTGGGTTCGATGGCGACGATGTCGCAGCCCTGTTCGGCGCAGGGCGCGAAGCGGGCCACGTTGTACGCCGCGACTTCCCGCGCCCGGTCGAGGTCGCCGTAAGCAACGTAGGGGTAGCCGCTCGACTTCTGTTCGGGGAGCACGACTTCACAGCCCAGGGCTTCGAGCCGGTCTACGACCGCCACACCGAGATCCGGCCGGTTGTAGTTGGCAAACACGTCAACGAAGAAGGCAACGCGATGCGCAGCGCCCTCGTTGCGGGAAGTTCTCCGCGAGAACCAGCGGGTGAACGACTCCTTGGCAAAAGGTGGGAGATTCCGGCGTTCATCAACGCCAAGGATACTAGCCATCGCCTTCCGGGCGAGCGGGTTCTTGAGGGTCCGATTTGCGAAAGGAGCAAGCGCGCTACCGAGGCGTGCAAAATCGTCTGCCGCCATCATGGTTTGTTCCGAGCGGGAATGACCGTGGACGCAGGCGTCGCGGTGTTTGACCTCCGCAATCATCATGGGCATGTCGATCTTGGCGGGGCAGATCTCCTTGCACAGTCCGCAGGAGATGCACAACGCCGCAAAATCTCCCGCCTTCTCCAGTCCGTGGACGCCTGCGGTCCAGGGGATGCCGATGGGTCCGGGATAGATGTAGCCGAAGGTGTGGCCGCCAACGACGCTGTAGGTCGGGCAAATATTCATGCAGGCGCCGCAGCGGATGCAGTTCAAGGCTTCTCGCATGCCGGGGTCATCCCGCATCGCGGCGCGGCCGTTGTCCAGGATGATGATATGGGACTCGCGCGGCGCCTTGCCTTCACCCGCTCCGAGGGGCGAGCGTCCCCCCATCCAGGTCACGTAGGTCGTCGGCAATTGGCCGGAGGCGCTGACTGGATGGGCCAAGACGAGTTCCAGGGCATCTTCAAAGGTGTCGACAATCTTCTCAACGCCCATGACACAGACATGGCAATCGCCGATGCTGGACACAAGGCGGCCGTTGCCTTCGTTCGTTTCGATGACGATGGTGCCCGATTCGGCGACACCGATATTGGCGCCGGTCATTCCGATGTCCGCGTTCAAAAAGATCGGTCGCAGGTAGGCGCGTACGACTTTCATGATGGACGGGATGTCGGGCGGGATGGTTTGTCCGGTTTCCTTCGCGAAGATCTCGGCGACATCGGCGGCCATTTTGTGGACGGACGGGAAGACGAGGTGATACGGGCGCTCGTGGGCCAGTTGCAGTATAAGCTCGCCCAAGTCGGTTTCCACCACTCTTAGCCCGGCGTCGAGCAGCGGGTCGTTGATGTCGATCTCTTCGGTGGTGAGCGACTTGGACTTTGCCACGGACTTGGCGTTTCGCGCGCGCGCCAGTTCGAGCACGTAGTCAATGGCAGCAGCGCCATCCCTGGCCAGAAAGACCTTTGCGCCGCGTTCGCGGGCTGTTACGACGAACTTTTCCAGCAGCGATTCCTGCTGTTCGGTGCAGCGATCTTTGATGGCTTTGACCCGATTGCGAAACTCAAGCCCGTCGGGAAGCGCAGAAATTGCGCGGGAACGGTTGTCGCGGCCGCGTTGCATGCACCGGTTCAAGGCGCGGCTCCGGTCGGGGTTTTCGAGGGCATCCGCGATTTTTGCGTACAGGGCTTTGTTGCGTTGGCTGGCCACGTGCCTACCTCTCCCCATCCGCGATGACGATTGCATGCGCGATCTCGGGTCCGTGAACGCCGAGGGTGAGCTTCAGTTCAATATCGCCGGTACGGCTGGGGCCGGAGATGAAGGAGACGGTGCAACCGCCGCCGTGGGCATTGAAGATCTCCCGAAGACGCGGGGCGGCGTCGTCGAAGCGGGGGACGATGTCGCGGGCGCGCACGATGCCGATGTGCGTTCGCGGCAGACTGGAAACCAGCCTGACAGCGTCGTTCGTGGCGACTTCGACGAGGGTTCCGCTTTGGGCGATGGCGAAATCGGCGCCGGTAATTCCAGCGGACGCGCGGTCGATTCGCCCAGGAAGTTCGACTGATGGGAACGGTCCGGAATCGCAGTCGATGCCGGCACCCGCCAGCCCTTGCACAATGGGGTCTACCAAATCCTCGGGAAGTCCGGCCATCGCAGCAAGTGTAGCGCCCGCCTCACGGAGGATCTGTCCTGCTTTCGCTCCGGCCTCTGCGGGATTCTGAACTACGTGGGCGAAACCAGCCAGCGCGTGGTACCGCTCGGCGAACGCGCTCACAACATCTTGGTGGCCTGAATCGTTCATGGGCGCGTGCATTATACGCGCATGAACGGGTGTCGAAACAACACCCGGCAACCGCCGTTTGACTGACCGTTCGAAGGCTTCTATACTGCTGTCGCCCCATCGTTTTGGCGGGTATGGGGCAGCGGAAGGGTTTCGACATATGCATGAGGGCACCGTGTAGTAGTTGTATTTTGACTTGGAGTTTGCGTGATGTTGGAAGGGAGTGTACTCGTCCTGAACAAGAGTTGGACGGCGGTCCATATCGCCCCCGTCCGGCGCGCACTCTCCCTGCTCTATCTCGGCGCGGCCCGGGCAGTGCACCCGCACGACTATTCGCTTCACGACTTTGAGGACTGGATGGTCCTATCGCAGAATGGATTGGGCGGGCGGTACATCCATACGCCGACGACGCGCATTCGGGTTCCGGAGGTGGTGCTGTTGACGTTGTTCAACGGATTCATCCGGCACGAGGTGCGGTTCTCGCGCCACAGCATTTTCGAACGAGATGCCGGGATCTGTCAGTACTGCGGCAAGCATTTCCCGAAGTCTCAACTTACGTTAGATCACGTGTTGCCGCAGTCGCGAGGCGGCGGTGAAACGTGGGAGAACCTGGTGATCGCGTGCCTCCAGTGCAACGTGCGCAAGGGCAACCGCACGCCGGACGAGGCAGGCATGCCGCTGCTGAAGCGGCCGGTGAAGCCGGCCTGGATGCCCCATTTCGGTGCGCGGGTTCCCGAGGAGCAGTTGGTCGTCTGGCAGCGGTTCGTGGATGCGAGCCGTTGGGGCAGCGCCGGCAAGAAAGCGGTATCGAGCGCGTCTTAGCGTAAGGCGCCGGTCACCCGCCGCCATACGGTGCAGAGGCAAGTAGATGAGCGAGTACGCGTTCGCCGACGTTATCCTTCCGATCCCCCTTGACCGGCCCTTCACCTATCGAATTCCGCCTTCCCTTCGTCACCGGGCCTGTGTGGGCATGCGAACTATTGCCCCCTTTCAGAAGCGGATTGAAACCGGAACCATTGTGGGTCTGCAGGCGGATTCCGAGCAGGAAGGCGTGCGGGATCTTATTGATTTTCCGGATGAAGGCCCCATCTACTCTCAAGAGCTGCTCGATCTGTGCCAATGGATGGCGGAGTACTACTGTTGCTCCTGGGGGGAGGCGCTGCAGAGCGCGGTGCCCGCCGGGATCGCAGTTCGCACGAAGGTCCGGTACGTGTTGCAGCACGATCAGATTGCGGCGGGACGTTATACAGATCGGCAGCGGGCCGTCATCGCTGAACTGCACCGGCGCGGGCCGCTCACGGAGAAGCAGTTGGCGAAGTCCGTCGGCGCGACCGCGCTGAGCAACACGTTGCGGGCGCTCGTGAATCGCGGGCTTCTGCGCGCCGAGGCCATGGCCGTCGCGGGTGGGGTTTCCGCTCAGACCGAAACGTAT
>JAHDWY010000808.1 GCA_023384315.1 Candidatus Hydrogenedentota bacterium
CCATTCGATTCGAGGTGGCGGCCGACGCAACGCATGTTGGCGGTCTGGCCCTCTACGGGGCGACCATGGGTCAGTGGCCCATGGAGCCCACGCTCTTGCTCCAACTGACTCCCGGCGCTGCCAAACCCGAGGAATCGGCGAAGGCCGTGAACGCGATCGCCAGCCGGGCGGAAACGCTGATCAAGACTGGTCCGAACGGCGCGGAGTGGCGATTCACGACGGCCGACCCCGGTGATGGCTGGCGCGCGGCGGATTATGATGACAGTGCTTGGTCAATTGGGAAGGCGGGGTTTGGGACGAATGGCACGCCGAACGCCCGCGTCGGCACTGACTGGACCACCGCAGATATCTGGTTGCGAACGCGCGTCGCTGTACCGAAAGGTTTCGACAAGGCCCCGGCGTGGCTGATGCTGCATCACGATGAGGATGTCAAGGTGTACGTTAACGGCGATTTGCTGGTGGAACGCAAGGGCTACCTCCGCGATTACGAGCGGATTCCCCTTACGCCGGAGCAACGGAAGCTGTTCAAACCCGGAAAAGAAAATGTCATCGCCATGCACTGCCACCAGACCAGTGGCGGGCAATTCGTCGACCTGGGTTTGAGCGCGCTCACCAAGGAATGATCTGGGATCGCCACTGTGACGAGACGCCAACCGGATAAAGCGCGTGCCGCCGACCCAGGTCTTGCGTCGGTACGGCGTCTCGCTCGGGAGGTTGACCCCGAACCGGAACACGCGTTCCAGGTGTGCAAGTTGGCGGAGATCCTGTTCGATCGGACGACGGCAGTCCATGGTCTGGGATCGGACGCGCGCCGCTTGCTGTCTGCGGGCGCGTTATTGCATGACATCGGTCATACGATCGGCGAGCAAGGGCATCACAAGCACGCAAGAGACATGATCCGGAGTTATGACCTGCCGGGATTTTCAGGAACGGAACGCGCAATTGTCGCTGCAATTGCCCGGTATCACCGGAAGGCGCATCCAAGTAAGTCGCACAAGATTTTTTGCGAGTTGGACTCCGATTCGCAGGCATTGGTCACGAGGCTCGCTGCAATACTCCGAATCGCGGACGGACTGGACCGCGCGCACGACGCGGCCGTGCGGGATCTTCGCGCGGAGCTGCAGGAAACCCGGATCGCCATCACGGCGGGACTCCATCGATCCAGCCCCACCGATATCTGGGGCGGACAGCGAAAACGCGGGCTATTTGAGGAAACATTCGGTCTGGAAGTGGAGATTACCGGAGAGGTCGAGGAGAGATGAGAAGACCCCTTGCAAAAACGCTGATAGCACTATGGACAATTGGGCTAGTTTCGTCGGGGTGTCAATCCACTCGTTCGCATGACGCAGACTTCGCGCTGCGACCGGGCGATCTCTTGTTTCAGGATATCGACTGCGGTCCCCTCTGCGATGCCATTGAAACCGTCACGCGCGGCATCGATGGGGCGCACTTTTCGCACGTCGGAATCGTGTCCACAGTGGATGGTACCGAACCCCTGATCCTGGAAGCAGTCAGCGCGGGGGTCGTGAAGACACCCTTGTCCACCTTCCTGGACCGAAGCCACGATGCCCAGGGCCACCCGAAAGTCCTGGTCGGCCGCTTGGACGAGCCATACGCTGCGCTCATACCGGACGCGCTCGACACAGCGCGCCGCTTCATGGGATTGCCATACGACTCGGTGTATGTCATGGAGGACTCGTCTTTCTACTGCTCGGAACTCGTGTACGAAGCGTTTCGGCTGGCAAACGAAGGGGAGCCTGTTTTTGCCGTGGAGCCCATGACCTTTCGCGACCCGAAGACCGGAGAGACTTTCGGACCTTGGGTGGACTACTATGAGGAGTTGGGAGTGCCGATCCCGGAAGGGGAGCCGGGGTTGAATCCTGGCGGAATATCCCGTTCTCCGGATGTGCGCATTGTGCATGCCTATGGCCTTCCGGAAGGCTGGAGGGGCCGTATCCGCCACGAAGATTGACGGAGTTCGACGTGCCTAAGCACTGCAGTCTCTATGAGAAATTTGCGACCCAGTCGCTTGCCGAGCGAGTGGAAGCCTTGGAGGCTGCCGCGGGGCCAGCCGGCGACAACGATGCCGATGCGA
>JAHDWY010000809.1:0-1530 GCA_023384315.1 Candidatus Hydrogenedentota bacterium
GGACGTTTATGCGCGAGAATGGGAAGGGCTTAACGAACTGAACCGGCATATGCTGGAGTACTACGTGCTATCCCTGGGCATCCGCACGCCAATTGTGTACTCGTCGGAGCTAAACGTGGCCGGCGAAGCGACCACGCGGCTCGTCAACTTGTTGCGGGCCGTCGGCGCGGATCGGTACTACAGCGGCGCGTACGCGCTGGACCAGTACCTGGACGCGGACCTGTTGGATGAAGCCGGCATCACACTCGAGATCCAGCAATGGTCCGCGCCGGTCTACCCCCAACGCCACGGCGACTTCATCCCGGATTTGGCAATCGTCGATTTGTTGATGAATTGCGGTCCCGCTTCGCTCGATATCCTCCTGGGAAACGTCCCGGCCGGAAACGATGGGAGCGCTGCGCGATGAGCGAGATGGTTCGGCGGCCCATTCCGCACTCGGCTACGACGCTTGGCGACGCGGAGGTCGAAGCGGCTGCGCGCGTGTTGCGTTCCGGCCACTTGTCTCAAGGGTCCGAAGTCGCCTCCTTTGAGGAAGAGTGCGCAGCCGTTGTCGGACGCCGGCATGCGGTCGCCCTCAATAGCGGAACCAGCGCGCTCCACCTCGCGCTCGGCGCGTTGGGAGTGGAAGATGGTGAGACGGTCGCCGTGCCCTCCTACGGGTGCGCGTCTCTCATTACGGCGGTCCGGCTGCAACGCGCTGAACCAAGTCTTTGCGACATTGGCGAGGCGTTGACCCTCGATTCACGCGCCGTGCCGGTGTCATGCCGGGTTTCCATCCAGGCCCACCTTTTCGGCGCGCGCGGACCTATGCCCGCGGGGACCGTGATAGAAGACATCGCGCAGTCCTTTGGCGGCACGACGGGACGCACCGGTCAGATCGCCGTTGCTTCATTTTATGCGACGAAGCTGCTCACGACGGGCGAAGGGGGGGTGATCCTGACCGATGACGAAGGCGTAGCGGAGTTCGTGCGCGACCGGCGCGACTACGACAATCGCAACGATTTCGTGGGGCGGTACAATTACAAGCTGACCGATCTTCAGGCCGCGATTGGCCGCGTGCAATTGCAGCGGCTCCCAAGTTTTCTGGAACGGCGGCGCGAGATCGCGCTTGCGTATCACGACGCCTTTCGCGGGCTTCCCGTCGCGGTCCCCGACCCGGCGGACCACGTGTTCTTCCGGTACGTGCTGCGCACGGAGCGGCGCGATGCGCTGGAGGCCCACCTCCATCGAAGCGGAATCGAGGCCAAGCGCCCCGTCTACCGCCCCGCGCATCATTACCTTGGAGGCGAGTATCCCAACTCGGAACGGGCGCATCGCGAATGCCTTTCGCTTCCTATCTACCCGTCGCTAATCGATGCCGAAGCGCGCCATGTGATAGACTCCGTCTGCCGTTTCTTCGAGTGAGGCGGGGTGAACGCGTGAGGGCGGAATAGGGGCATGCTGCAGAGTCTTCCATACTGGCCGCGCACGTACGTCCTGGTTGGATGCGCCGCCTTTATCATTTCCGCGCTGGGTATGCCGCTGGCCGTC
>JAHDWY010000809.1:1554-2089 GCA_023384315.1 Candidatus Hydrogenedentota bacterium
GCCGCATTCTCGATCACGTTGCCGACAACAAGATCCACCATGAGCCCACGCCTCGGGGCGGAGGCATTGTAATCTTTCTCGCCTTCGCCATCGCGGTGCTGCTGCCCAACTACCGCGACAATCCCATGAAGGGCGTCCTGCTCGGTTCCGGGATTTGTCTCTTTGTCGGAGCCGTCGACGACATTCGCGGGGGCATTCCGGCATTGCTGAAGTTCATCACGCTCCTCGGCGTGACCATCATCATGTCCCAATACGGGGTTCTGCTGAAAGTATTCGGGATATATCCCCTCGATCTCGCCCTCACCCTCCTCTGGGTGGTCGGCGTGACGAGCGCGTTCAACGGGATCGACAACATGGACGGTCTGGCCGCCGGTATCGCGACGATCGTCTCCGGGATGTACCTTATCATCGCCGTTCAAGCGTTTCTGGCGACGGGCACGGAAACGTCGCTCTCCTGGTTTGGCCTGTTGGCGGCGGGGTTGATCGGCGCGAATCTCGGCTTCCTCATCTACAACTTCAAGCCCGCTCGCATTTT
>JAHDWY010000810.1 GCA_023384315.1 Candidatus Hydrogenedentota bacterium
TTACGCACGCGATGGGGACGAGTTCGGCGCTCGGGGCGCTGTATTAGCGGTTCCCAGCGACACAGATGGACGATTTGTATTCGATCTCCTGGACGGACGGTTCTGGCGTTTGCGTATCAGCGCGGCTGGGTATGCGCCAGTCGTGACGGACCCGATCGAGACGGGGACCGACAGCGCCGAGGTGCAGCTGGCTTTTGGTGGAAGCGTGTCCGGAACCGTGGTCCATGCCTCCGACCGGTCCCCAGTACCGGGCGTGGTGGTTGGGGTACGCCACAAAGACGGCATTTTCAATGATTGGTTTGCACGAACCGGCGATGCGGGCGGCTTCGACTTTACCGGTCTAGCGCCGGGTTCCTACAGCGCCTACCTGGATGACGACGTCCTCGTACTCGAGAAGCCGGTTGAGTTCCAGTTATCGGCCGCCGATCCGGCGCATTCGGAAATCGAAGTCCTCGTGAGCTCCGGTGTCTCGGTCGAAGGACGTGTCTTCGACGCAGACTCGTCGCAAGCCATTGCGGGAGCAATCGTCCTCGCCTTTCCTTCCGATCGGCCGGGGAGGAAACGTGAATCTGCAGCGACGGACAAATCGGGCGGCTATCAGATTGCCAACGTCCACTACGGCGCGGTTCGATTGGCCGTGACGGAACTGCCGGTCCAATACACATCGGGAATCACGTATCAGAACGTTGTTCTCGCGCCGGACGCGGACTTGGCCGTCGTCGACTTTCCGCTCAAGCGCAGCATTACCGTGAGCGGAACGGTTGTCGACGGCGCTGGCGCGGGAGTTGCCGGGGCGCAGGTTTTTGCGCGTGTGCCCAACCTCGGCGGCCCGCGAGGGAGCACCACAAACCGATCGGGCGCGTTCACCATTGCGGGCGTTTCCACGGGGGATGAAGTCTACCTATCCGCCAAGACCTCCGAGACCCTCGCGCCGGAGATTGGCCCGTTCCCCGTTCCTGCGGAAGGGCTGTCCGGGATCGAAATCGTGCTGTCGATCGAAACCGGCGCGAGTATCGCAGGAATCGTCACGGACAACACCGGCATGCCAGCCGAGTGCGTCGTGTTTGCGGAGTTGGCGGATGCATCGATGGCGAAATCCCTGGGGCGACTTTCCAGCGAGACTGGTCCGGATGGCCACTTCACGATCGCGGGACTCGCCGCCGGCAGCTACGATCTGATCCTCGGCGCACAAGATCTCCATCTCGTCCAGGGCATTTGCCACGCCGGGACAGTGCAGGTCGCGCCGGGCCAACACGCGACAGGAATCCGCTTGGTTTACGAGACCGATCCGCTCACGGAGATCTCCGGAAGGGTTACAGACCAAGAGGGCGAAGCCATCGCCCGCACCCAAGTGACCGCAGCCAGTAAGAATCTCGATGATACGCTCGTCCATGTCGCCTATACGGGCGAGGACGGAACCTACGTGATGTCCGGCCTGACAGGAGAGACCTACCGGCTGGATTTCGTTCACGAGCAATTCGCAAGCGCGGCAGTCAACGACGTTGTGACCGGAAGCCGGGGAGTGGATGTCGTACTGCAGTCGCGTCCGACGATCTCCGGCACCGTCATCGAAGAAGGGGAATCCCGCCCCGTAACACAGTTCCAGATTGCGGTCGTGCCGGGGCGAAGCCCAGAGGACGGCGTGAACCTGACCGGCGCAACGTTCCTTTCGGTGAACGATTCCCTCGGCCGTTTCCAGATTGAGGCGGACTCGGGCTCCAGGATTCTTGTCGCCCGCGCAACGGGGTTCGCGCAACAGGCCACCGCTGTTGGACGAATTCAGCCCGGCCAGTCCGTTGACGGAATTGTCGTCGTGCTCAGCCGGGACGCCTATCGCCTGGAAGGGGTGGTTCGCGATAGCGTAGGGCAGGCGGTATCCCATGCGGTCGTCTCCGCGACCGGCGAGAAGGACTTGTCCACGACCGAAGTGCAGACCGGTTCAGACGGACACTTCGCAATTGACGGCCTTTCCGCGGGGAATGTCTATCTGTTCGCCTCGCATCCCGACTACGGAGCAAATCGAGTCGTTGCCGTCTCTTCGCAGGAACCGGGGCATTCCGTGGAGATCGTACTTCTTGAATTCGGTTC
>JAHDWY010000811.1 GCA_023384315.1 Candidatus Hydrogenedentota bacterium
GTCGGCGTTCGCGTAGAGCAGTCCGTCCGGTTGCACCGCGCCGGCGATGTGTTCGTAGACCTTCCAGAGTTTGCTTTGCTCCCGAAGCAGGAAGTAGCGATCGTCCGTGAGGATTCGCCGCATGTTCGCGCATTGAAGAAACGAGGCCGCCGTGGGCACGTCCCATTCCGGCGGTTCGACCGGGCGGTAATCCGACGCCGTTCCACGGTACTCCGGAATTCGCCCTTGCACGTCTACGCGTTCCAGGCACCAATCCACCCACGCGTTCGCCGCGCTCACGTACCGCTCATCGCCCGTTATGCGATATGCCTCATACAGACCGGCTGCGGCCTGATTTCCCGCATAAGGCACAATGGCCACTTCGTCGCCGGAGCGGGCATGCACGATGGCGCCGTCTGAAAGTTGAGACGCCACGATAGCGTCGGCGTCTGAACGAATGGTTGCGTCGGCGGAAGCAGCCATTGCCAAAAGTCCTACCACAAACAACATGGCACATCTCCTGTGAAAGGTCGGCCCGGAAGGCGCCACTCTGCGAACTCAGCCCACCGGAGCGGGCTCCGGCGGTACGATGTCGAAGCGCTGTTCCGCAGGTTCCATTGAATCAACGACCACAATCCCGTTGGCGGTGACGTGAAATCGCTTGGCGTCCTCACGCGCATCATACCCGATGACGGTGTTCTCGGGGATATTCACGTTCTTCTCGATAATGGCGCGGCGAATTCGCGAGTTCCTGCCGATGTTGCAGCCGGGAAGCAGGATGCTTTCTTCGACGTGCGAGTAGCTGTTGACGCGCACGTCCGGCGAAAGCACGCTTCGCTTCACAAGGCCTCCGCTAACGACGCATCCCGGACTCACAATGGAGTCCAGGGCGGCGCCGTATCGCACGCCTTCATTGGCGAAAACGAATTTGGCTGGCGGCAAATCGAGCGTGCGCGTGCGAATCGGCCACTTTCGGTCATAGAGGTTAAAGAATGGATCCACGTCCACCAGATCCATGTTTGCTTCCCAATACGAGTCCAGGGTTCCCACGTCGCGCCAATACTGGGCTTCCTTCTTGTTTTCGTCGCGAAACATGTAGGCGAATACGCGGTGTGTTCCGATCATTTTTGGGATGACGTCCTTCCCGAAATCATGGGAAGACACCTGTTTGGCATCGTCGAGACAGGCCCGTTTCAGCGCATCCGTATTGAACACGTAAACGCCCATAGATGCCAGGGCCGTGCTGGGCCGATCCGGCATCGCACTGGGGTTGGCGGGTTTCTCCTCGAATCCGATGACCCGCGCATCGTAGTCTACGGCCAGTACGCCAAAGCGGCTGGCCTGTGCAATCGGCATCTCGATGGCCGCGACCGTCATGTCCGCTTTGTTCTGCTGGTGAAATGAGATCATCGGACCGTAATCCATCTTGTAGATGTGGTCCCCCGATAAGACCAGCACGTACTTGGGGTCGACGCGTTCGATGGAATACAGGTTTTGATAGATGGCGTCCGCGGTGCCCTGATACCAGTCTTCACCCACCCGTTTCTGCGCCGGGATCACCTCGACGTACTCGTCCAATTCTGGACTCAAGATGTTCCAACCGGTGCGAATGTGGCGGGACAGCGATAACGACTTGTACTGAACGAGGACCATGATCTTGCGGCACTGCGAATTGATGCAATTCGATAAGGTGAAATCGACGAGCCGGTAGATGCCACCGAAATGGACCGCCGGTTTGGCGCGGTCTTTGGTGAGCGGATACAAGCGTTCGCCGACCCCGCCGGCGAGCACGACCGCCAACACTTCGCGCATGTCTCGTAGTCCGTGCATGCTACTCCTTTACGCCCACGAAGGCGCGACAGGGGGAACCATCAGCATCGATCAATGGAAGCGGCAACACGACGAACGCGTGCGTGCCCGCGGGAATGTGCTGAAGGCGAAGGCCTTCCACGATAAACACGTCTGCCTGAAGCAAGATATGGTGAGTGTCCTGTCCAGGTTGCTTGTACGGAGCCACAGACAGGTAGTCGACTCCGACCAGCCGCACCCCCTCATCGACCATTCGTTGTGCCGCGTCGGGTTCCACGGCGACATACGAGGTA
>JAHDWY010000812.1 GCA_023384315.1 Candidatus Hydrogenedentota bacterium
ATGACGAGCGCTCCATCCACCCCGGTGAAGGCCACCGAAAAGAATGGGTCGGCGGCGACGTTTAGTCCCACGTGTTTCATGGTGACCAGGGCGCGTCCTTGCGCAAACGCGACACCGATTCCCACCTCGAGGGCGACTTTTTCGTTCGGCGCCCATTGCGCCTTCCCGCCGATGGCGCTCAAGCATTCCAGGATTTCTGACGATGGCGTGCCGGGATAGCCGGTCCCAAGCGTCAGGCCCGCGTGAAGCGCGGCATAGGCGACCGCTTCGTTCCCGCTGAGCAGGATACGGTTATCCACACTGCCTCCCCCAAGGCGGTTGGTCCAGGGACAGTCACCAGCGTGGTGCGAGATTTGACACCTAGGCATGTGCTGCTGGGATCTGAAGGCGCCGGTGACTGTCCCTCGACCAACCGTCCGCTGGTCGAATTCACTCCCCCAAGAAACCTAGTTACTATCGATACAGGCGGTCCAACTCGCCATACAACTCCAGCAGTCGCTCCCGCGGAATCTGCGGAAGGATTTGTTGTCCTCCCACGAAGACCGCGTACGCGATTTCGGCCAGTTGGCGAGCGCGCTCCGCGTCTCCGGTGATCTCAAGTGCAATTTGATTCAGATACTCCACGCGCGCTTGATCGACGCGTTCGACGTAGCTTTTGACCAGGGGCGAACTCATCGCCCACGCGCGCAGGTTCAGTTCCAGCGGCGAGTCGTAGAGCGCCAGGGTCAATTGCGTGAGATGGCGCTGCTTCTCCTTGCTCGACGCTTGCAGGTCCGCCTGCTCGATGAGGCGGTGCGTCATCTGCTCTTCCCAATACTCCAGGAGTGCCTTAACGTACCCGCCCCGGTCCTTGAAATGGTGGTAGAATGAACCCTTGGTCAACCCGACGCGTTGGGTCAGTTCGTCGATCGTCATGTTCGCGGTGCCGGATTCTTCGAGGAGGAAGAGGCCGGCCTGCAACCATGGGATTCGTTTATCAACAGTCATCGTTTCCATACCATACGGTATGGTACGCTATTTTTCATCAAAAGTCAAGATCCAAGTAGGCGATTTTGGAATTCCTTCTTGACAAATAGTACCTAGTTTGTCTAAATAGTAGTTATGGCTGATATTCAAGGAAACTTGCTGCGTGGTCATTTGGAGGGCATGGTCCTTTCCGTCCTTGAGCGGGGGGAAGGGCATGGCTACGAGATTCTCAAGCGGTTGCAGGACCTCGGTAACGGCGCCCTCGAACTTCGCGAGGGGTCGCTGTACCCCGCGCTCTATCGCATGGAGGAGGCCGGGCTCGTTCAAGCGCGCTGGGAGAGTGACGACTCGCCGCGAAGGGGTCCCCGGCGCCGAATCTATGCTTTGACCGAAAAGGGCCGCCGCGAACTATTGCGAAGCCGGGAAACCTGGCGCGCCTTTGCGGGTGTAGTCGGCCGAATTATGGAGGAACCGGCATGAAGGAACTCCGAGTGCATGTAGAGCGCATCGTTCGTCCGATACGCGCGGGCGTATTGCGCAAGAACCGGATGCGCGAGGAACTGCTTGGTCACTTGAAGATCGCATTCGAAGAGGAGCGGCTTAGCGCGCGAACGGACGAAGAGGCCGTACAGCGCGCTGCGGAGCGACTGGGCGATCCGGATGCGTTGCGCGAGGATCTGCAACGCTCGGTGCCGTGGTACGAACGCTTGGGGCACGTCCGGCTGCCGATTCGTCTTCAAGTGGAAGATTACGGCCTCGCGCAGGTGTACGGCTGGCGCGGGTCCGCGCGTTTTGCCACCGAGATCGTGCTCATACTCGTCATTGGTGCGCCGCTCTTGTTTGGGTTGGGGAGGCTGGCACTGTTTTTGGGGGAGGTGAACCGGCCCATCCGGCCGGACTGGAACAACGTATTTCTCACGATCCCGGCACTGTTGCTCATGCTCTGGGCATCGCTCTTCGTCACGTTCTGGCTGTCCGACATAATTGGGATGCGCAAGCGTCTCGCCCCGTGGAGCAACACGCCCGCCGTGATCAAGGCCTGCTTTACCAACCTGCTTTGGATTGGGGCTATCGGGCTGTTTCTCGTGGCGTCTACAACGTTTGCGGATTCCAT
>JAHDWY010000813.1 GCA_023384315.1 Candidatus Hydrogenedentota bacterium
CCCGACCTCGAAGGAGATCTGGGCGTCACCATCTTCCTCGACCACGGCACCAAGGAGCGGCGCGACAAGTTCCTCCGCGCATTGCGAGCCGAGGGAATCTCAGCTTCCTCCCCGGGTGGTTCCGTGATCCTGCCCATCGACGAGCGGATCGTAAACAAGGTCACGGTCCACCCCGACTGGCCGTCCTTCAATACGCCTCAAGGCAAAGCCATCCGCTATGGACACGAGTGCTGCCCGCGGACAATCGATGTCCAGGGACGCCTGGGGGGTGTGATCATGGACCCCAGCTTCACGGATGAGGATATCGGCGACATCATCAAGGCCATCCGCAAGGTATACTTGGCGATGTACACGGCGTAGACGACGGGAATGGTCTTGGGGTGCTTTTCCGTCAGCACGGCAACGTTTCAGGCAGTGACCAATAGGCCCACACAACGTGCTCGAAATGCGGTTGATCTTAATTGCAATCGCAGTGGCCTTGATGCTCATCGGCGCGGCGATCTTCCGTCGTCAGGCAAGGGCGACCAGTTGCCCCAGGCACAGCCGCTCGGCTGGGAGGATCGCCGTCGTCGCCGGTTGGGCCTCGTTGATCGGCGGAATCGGTCTGATGGGCTACATTCTCTTGGTTCTTCGCACATTATGATCGGTCGGCACGTCAAAGCGATCATCTGCGAGCCCCCGATGTGGATGGTCAATGACTTCATAACTTCATAACGGAGAACAGCACGATCTTGGAACCTGCTGAAGCGGCATGTCGTTCTTGTTGAATTATACGCATCGACTTGACGCTGAGATTGTGTTGGGGCCGTCCCATTGTCGGAGGTTCATCCAGGGCTAAGGTGGAGCAGAAGCTCACTGCTTTCTGAGCGACGGCAAGGTGAAGGGAAAAGCACTCTCTTGACGGCGATCCCCTTCGACCAGATCGTGGTAATTTACCCGGTGGCCCACATCGGTGCCTTGATGCGTCGTGCCAAGAAGGAAGCAAAGCGACTGCCCACCTTCCTCGACCTCAACGAGAGTGAGATCATCGCTCTGCTGAAGACGAGGCTGTGGTAGCGGCAAGGCGGAAAGGCAGCGTCCATCTCTTTGCCGCCCCCTTATGCGCCGCTCTCGCCCGACAAAGCCAGTGGAGCGTTGTCCTCACGCCGACGAAGTATGTTCCCCGCACGTGATTTCCCAGCTTGAATGGGCTGGATGTCCTTTGCCTGGCCTCGGGCGGCGGCCAGCAGGATCCGACGCAAGGCTTCTGCTTGCCGCCCGCTTCAGCAGCGGCCGAATCCGGCTACCCATCTGCAGACTTCAACACTGAAACCCAGAGGGTAGATTCACTTGCGTCGAGCCGCCTGGACAGAAAACTCTACCTGCCTTGCACTTGCCGCGACGCTCCGCGACGCACGAAACGAAACACTGGGTTTATTGTTGCGCATCTGCCCAATGAGCCGACGGCTACGCCTCCTTGACAGCCGCCCCGCCGTCGCACACCATGCCCTTGGTTTGGCGTTTTGAAACGCGAACGGTCTGCCCAAAACCCCGCGGCCCTACTCTTGACTGAACCTCGAACAGGAGCCTGCCCATGCCTCGCCACACGCGAAGAAGCTTTCTCCAAACTACCGGGTGGACCATCGCCGGACTGGGCCTCGCCTCCGCCGCATCGAAGGCCTACGGGGCCAACGAACGGGTGAACCTTGGCGTCGTCGGCCTGAGCCGCGGCCTGAGTCTTGCCGAGGTCTTCAATGGGTTCGACGATGTGCGGATCAGATACCTCTGCGATGTCGACCAGAAGCGGCTCGCCCGGGCTCGCGAGAAGATCAAGCCTGACGAGGCCGTGACCGACCTGCGGCGGATTCTCGACGACGACGCGGTCGACGCGATCGTCATCGCCACGCCCGACCACTGGCACGCCGGCGCGGCCATCCTCGCCTGCCAAGCCGGCAAGCACGTCTATGTCGAGAAACCTTGCTCCCACAACATCCGCGAAGGCCGCCTGATGATCGATGCGGCACGCAAGCACAACCGCGTTATGCAGGTTGGCACGCAAACCCGCTCCAGCGAGGGCATGGCCGAAGCGGTCCAGAT
>JAHDWY010000023.1:0-5585 GCA_023384315.1 Candidatus Hydrogenedentota bacterium
CGTAAAGAATGGCGGCTCCAGCGAGGTAGATGGGGAAGAATGCTTTGTTGAAGAAGCGCTGCATGGGATCCTTGTCCAGATCCTTCGCGAACTTCTTGCACTTGTCGTAGCTGTCCAGCTTGGGATCGTCAAAGAAGTTCCAGAGAATGTGGGCCCACAAGAAGTTCTCGACCACCGGTGTATGGGGGTCCGGAGCCTCATCGGATTCCTTGTGATGCACGCGGTGCGTGGCCACCCATGTGATGGGGCCGCCCTGGAGTGCAAGACAGCCGAAGAAGGTCAAGAGGTACTCGACAGGCTTCGGCGTCTTGTAGCTGCGATGGGTCAACAGCCGGTGATAACACAAGGTGATGCCCAAGCCGCCGGTCACCCAGAAGAGGACAAGGCAAAGGATGAGCCCGGTCCAGCTGAAGGTGAAGGGGGCGGCCAGCGCGGCCGCGTGAATTAATCCGATGACCGCGATGGTCCCGTACTTGACATGCCGACGGGTGACCCAAGACGGTAGAAGTGCCATGATTTGGAAGTTCCTTTCTCCTGATAACGCGAGCCAGTCTCAACGGTCCAGCTCCGCCGCGTCCGCGGCGATGTATCCGCGATTCGGCGGGGCACGCGGATATACCCTGTACTGGGTTTGATCCGTCTCCCGCCGCTACTGCCTTGCATGAGCGCGTCGCGCTCGTTGGGACGCTAGTATACAGATTCCCGCGTCCATTTTCCCGCCAAAACCTGACTCCAAGGGGTTCCAATTTGTATACTCGACCGAGGAGGATTTCGATTTTGCGAAGATTTAGACTTTATGCCGTTTGGCTGGCCTGTTCGGCCGCCCTAACCCTCTGTGTATCAAACGCCGAGACTGTGGCCGAAGTTTCGGACGTGGCACTGGTCTGGTCCGGCCATCCGGTAGGATTTTCGCTCCTTACCGCCGGAGACACCCAATACGTTGCCTACTATGATTCCGAAAGGCGAATGACGGTTGCATCACGGACGCTCGGCGGAAGCGATTGGCGCTACAAGGTGCTTCCTGAGACTGTCGCGTGGGACAGCCACAACTCCGTCACGATGGCCCTGGATGGAGCCGGGCAACTCCACGTGTCCGGCAACATGCACGTCAAACCCCTGGTGTACTTCCGAACTCTTGAAGCCGGAAACATCGAAACCCTGGAGCGAATTCCGGCTATGACGGGAAAAGAAGAGGAGCGCGTGACGTATCCTCGCTTTTTTGAGGCGCCGGACGGTTCTCTGGTGTTCACATACCGTGACGGTTCCAGTGGTTCTGGGAATCAGATTTACAACGTTTACGACGTGGGCACCCAACAGTGGCGGCGGTTGCTGGACCAGCCGCTCCTCGATGGCGAGGGGCTTATGAATGCCTATCCCGTTGGCCCCATGGTAGGCCCGGACGGGTACTACCACCTCTGCTGGGTGTGGCGAGACACGCCGGACTGCGCGACGAACCACGACCCCGGCTACGCGCGCAGCAAAGATCTCGTCAATTGGGAAACCGCCGGCGGTGAGCCATTGACGCTGCCGATTACGTTAGAAACGGCAGACACGGTCGATCCAGTACCTGCGGGTGGCGGAATCATCAATGGCAATACGCGAATCGGCTTCGACAGCACGAACCGCCCCATTGTGTCGTACCACAAGTTCGACGAGGACGGGAACACCCAGATTTACAATGCGCGGTTCGAGGGCAACCGCTGGATCGTGTATCAAACCAGCGACTGGGACTTCCGCTGGGAGTTCTCCGGCGGAGGGAGCATTGGCTTCGAGATTGGCGTAAGTCCCGTCGTCCACAACGGAGAAACCGGTCTGACTCAGGCGTTTCGCAGCAAGCAGAAAGGCAGTGGCGTCTGGGTCTTGAATGAGGAAACGCTGCAAATCAAGGAAACCTTGAAATCCGAGAACAAGACGCCTTCCGAGTTGAGGGCCGTTCGCTCGAGTTTTTCCGGGATGTCGGTGAAGTGGGCGAGCGATATCGGCAGCGCGCCGGAAGGGCGTTACGTCCTTCGCTGGGAAACCCTTGGGCAGAACCGCGATAAGCCTCGGGACCCGCCCTGGCCGGAACCTTCTCAGCTCCAGGTAATTCGCCTGGTTGATTGATCGTTGGTGACAGGCTTTCGCCGTGCCCGCGAATAGATCTGCTGGACCGCGACGTGCGGCTGGACTACTCGCCAGTTGAGTTCGGCGTCGATTTGGGCAGAAACGCCCGTTTCGCGTTGTTCATTCTCTACAAGTTCCCGTGTGTGCAAGGTGTGGATGATACTCTGTCAATCGAAGGAGGGCTGTACGGATGAAGACGAAAGCAATGCTCGGCGTGGCGACCCTGGTCGCGTGTGTTGGAGTGGGCGGAGTCGCCTTCATGATGAACGAGATGGCGCTGGCCGACGTGGCCGACCCACCGGCGATTGGGACCGACTTCCCGTCATTCAATATGACGGACTACGAGGGCAAGACCCATTCGCTCGACGAGTATAAGGACAAAGTCCTGGTCCTGTCGTTTACTTCCCAGGGGTGTCCGTACTCCCGGGCCGCTGACCCGATCTACGCCAACCTGATGCAAGAGTACAAGGATGACGGCGTGGTCTTCCTGAGTGTCGACGCGGACAAGAACAACGCGCCAAGCGACATTGAGGAGTACGCGACGGCCAAGAACGAGACCGGCAAGAAGCTTCCCTATCCCGTGTTGAAGGACGAGATGAACAAGTACGCCGATACCATGGGGGCGACACGCACGCCGGAGATTTACATTAAGGACAAGGACGGCAAACTTGTGTATCACGGGGCCATCGACAACCAGAAGAAAACCGACGATCCCGAATATGTGAACTACGTGAAGAGCGCGCTGGACGAGGTACTTGCCGGTAAACCCGTCAGCACGCCGTCCAAGAGCGCATACGGCTGTGGCATCAAGCGGGCCAGCTAAGCCGTGCGGCCGTCAATAGCCTGTATCTACCACGCGGCAGGCGCTTCTCTTCGATGGACGGAGCGCCTGCCGCTAGCCTTCCTAATCGCCCTATCGCTTGGCTTCGCCGGGTGTGGACTCTCGGAGCCGGCAGAAAACGCCGAGCCGCCGCTGCAAACGGAAGTGGCCGCCACGTCAGAGTCAGATGCGTCCGTGGAACCCCCGGAATCCGGCAGCTCTGACGCACCCGACAACGAAGATGCCGGCGTGACGCGGGTCGACAAGGCCAAGGCCGAAACGCTGCTTGACGAGACCGGCGGCAAGGTGCTTGTCGTGAATCTCTGGGCGACGTGGTGCCTGCCCTGCATAGCCGAGATGCCGCATCTCACCGCCTTTTACAACGGGATGAACTCAGAGTCCACTGCTTTTCTCAGTCTTTCGGCAGACGGCCCGCGGTTCATTGACGACGCGGTCGTGCCCTTCGTGAAGGAACACAACCTGCCTTTTCCGGTCTACGCCCTCGATTTCGAGGACCCCGACCCCTTGATACTCGCCGGGATGCTGGGCGTAGAGGAGACCGGGTGGGACGGTGCGCTACCGGCGACCTTCCTCTTCAACCGTGAACGCAAGCTGGTAAAACACTGGTTCGAAGAGATCAAACCGGGGGAGTTGGAAGCGGCGGTGGCGGAAGTGTTGGCGGCGGGCTAAGGGACCGACACGGGCATGCTAAGGGCCTATGGGGCCCAGGCATCATCAAGCGAGTGTTACTCCTTACCGAGCGGAAACTTGACAGGGGGAGGGGGTTATGGTACCATGGCGGGCTGTTAGCACTCGATTGTATAGAGTGCTAACATCGTTCCAGAAGTCAAGCAGCCCAAGAATCATAACCTAAAGCCGGTAAAGGAGATAGATGCCATGGCGAAGCAGATGGCCTTCAATCAGGAAGCCCGCAACGCGCTCCTGCGCGGAGCCGACATCCTCGCGGATGCCGTCAAAGCGACCCTCGGACCCAAGGGCCGCAACGTCGTGATCGAGAAGTCCTTTGGCGCCCCCAACATCACCAAGGACGGTGTGACGGTCGCCAAGGAAATTGAATTGAAAGACGGCTACGAGAACATGGGCGCCCGCATGGTGCGCGAAGCCGCCAGCAAGACCCAGGACACGGCCGGCGACGGCACGACGACTGCGACGGTCCTTGCGCAGGACATGATCCACCAGGGCATGCGCCACGTGACCTCCGGCGCAAACCCCATGTACTTGAAGCGCGGCATGGAAAAAGCTCTGGCCGCCGCGCTAGATGCGGTGAAGGCCGCCAGCAAGAAGGTACGCAACAGCGAAGACATCGCCCACGTCGCCAGCATCTCCGCCAACGGCGATGAAGAGATCGGCAAGATGATTGCCGACGCCATCGAGGCCGTCGGGCAGGATGGCGTTGTGACCATCGAAGAAGGCAAAGGCCTCGTCAGCGAGCTGGAAGTTGTGGACGGTATGCAGTTCGACCGCGGTTTTCTGTCCCCCTACTTCGTCACGAAGCCTGAGACCATGACGGCCGTGCTCGAGGATTGCTACATCCTCTGCTACGAGAAGAAGATCTCCTCCTTGCAGGACATCCTTCCCTTGTTACAGGCCATCGCGCAGAGCGGCAAGCCCCTGCTAATCATCGCGGAAGACGTGGACGGCGAAGCGCTCGCGGCGCTGGTGGTGAACCGGCTGCGCGGCGTGTTGACGTGCGCGGCGGTGAAAGCCCCTGCCTTCGGCGACCGGCGCAAAGAAATCCTGCGCGACATCGCGATCCTCACGGGCGGCATGTACCTGTCCGAGGAACTCGGCACGAAGCTTGAGAGCGTGACGCTCAAAGACCTTGGCCGCGCGAAGCGCGTGGAGATCAGCAAAGACCATACGACGATCGTGCAAGGTGGCGGCAGCAAGAAAGACATCATGGGCCGGTGCGAGACGATCCGCAAGGCCATCGAGTCCACCACGTCGGATTACGACCGCGAGAAGCTCCAGGAACGCCTGGCGAAACTTGCCGGCGGTGTTGCGGTGCTCAAGGTTGGCGCGGCGACGGAGATCGAACTGAAGGAGAAGAAGGCGCGCACCGATGACGCCTTGAACGCCACACGCGCAGCCATCGAAGAAGGGGTCGTCCCCGGCGGCGGCACGGCGTTGCTCGCGGCCCGCAAAAAGATCGACTCCCTGAAGCTGGAAGGCGACGAAGCCGCAGGCGCGTCTATCGTAAGCCATGCGCTAGGCGCGCCGCTGGCGCAGATTGCGCGCAATGCAGGTCTCGAAGGCAACGTGATGGTGCACGCGGTGCTGGACGCAAAGCCCGGTTTCGGACTCAACGCGGCGACCGGCAACATTGAAGATCTGGCGAAAGCCGGCATCATCGATCCGGCGAAGGTGATCGCGGCCGCGTTACGCAACGCAGTAAGCGTGGCCGGCGTGTTCGTCACGACGGAATGCCTGGTGACCGATATCCCGAAGAAAGAAAAGCCCGCGCCGGCCGACCCGCATCACGGCGGCGGCATGCCGGGCATGATGTAATCTCCGATTCGTAAGGCGAGTTGTTGTAGCGGCGGCAACCCCCCCCGGGGGGGATCGGGCACAAGTGGAAAGAACCGGGCCCCCCGGAACCCCAAAAAAAACACCATGGGGGGCAAACAAAAAAAACAATAGG
>JAHDWY010000023.1:5595-16719 GCA_023384315.1 Candidatus Hydrogenedentota bacterium
AGGGCGGGCAGGTTGTAATATCCTTTTGGTTGGGCTTGTGTTGGTCGCGCAGTCCCGCCCCGGGGGGTGACTGCGCTACATGTGCAATTGACCGGTCGCCGAGGAACGCTCATAATCGCCACTTGGCAGGCAATCCATTCAAACGAGTCGCGCACTACGGTTGCACCAACACCACGCAGCCATACGTGCCGCGGGACAATGGGAGGAGCGCATGAGCCGGTTTTCCGAAAGCACAATCGACACGTTTCTGGCGCGATTCCGAAGCATCGATCCGGAGACGAAACCCTTGTGGGGCGAAATGACGTTCGCGCAAATGCTGGGGCATCTGAACGGCGCGACACGGTATTCGATGGGATATGGACCCGACGTGCCTTTCCGAGGCAATTGGAAAACCAAATACATCTTCGCTCCGCTCATTTTGAACGGATTCAAGCAGATTCCTCACAACGTGCGGGCGCCGCGGAATGTCCAACCCACTGACAGCGACGTGGCCACCTTGGAAGGGACCTTGCGCGAATTGCTCGTCATGGTTCGTGCAGGCCGCTTTAATCCGCCGCATCATCCCTTCTTCGGCATGATTGGGCCCAAGGGTTGGATGAAGTTTCACGGCTACCACATGGACCATCACCTGCGGCAGTTCGGCGCGTGAACGCAGTGGAGCGATTGTGAAAGCCCTCTTTCGATTCATTGTTATCGTTGTCATCTTGCTGATTCCGGCCCTCGTGTATCTTCTGACGTGGCCCGTGGAGATCGAACCGGTCGCGTGGACGCCGCCGCCTGCGCCTCCGCTCGAAGGCGCATACGCCCCCAATAGCTATCTTGACGATGTCAAGCTGCTGCTCGCCGGCGAGGTCACGGGTCCCGAGGACGTGGCGATGGACGAAGCCGGACGGCTGTATACGGGCGTCGTGGATGGTCGAATCCTGCGATTCGACACGGACGGCGGGAGCGTGGAGACTTTTGCCGACACGGAAGGGCGCCCGCTGGGTATGGCATGGGACGTTGCGGGGAATCTGATTGTCGCCGACGCGATCAAAGGATTGTTGTCAGTCGATCCCATGGGTGCAGTCACGACGCTCGCAACCGAAGCCGACGGCATCCCCTTGGGATTCACCGACGACGTGGACGTCGCGGAAGACGGCACGGTCTATTTCACCGACGCCAGTTGGCGGTATCATGTGCCCGACTATATGGCCGACTTGATGGACGGCCGCGGCAACGGCCGTTTTCTCGCGTACGACCCCGCGACGCGCCAAACGCGCACCCTCATTCGCGATCTGGCGTTTGCGAACGGCGTGGCGGTTAGTCCCGACCAGACCTACGTGCTGATCAACGAGACGTGGCGGTATCGCGTCTTGCGGTATTGGCTTGAGGGTGAGAAGATCGGTTCCTGGGACGTTTTCATCGACAACCTTCCGGGTTTTCCTGACAACCTCTCTTCGAATGGTGACGATATCTTCTGGGTTGCGCTCTTCACGACGCGCAATCCGACGGCGGACCTCCTCGCACCGTATCCGTTCGCGCGCAAGATCGTCTGGCGGCTGCCGCAATCGTTCTTGCCGAAGGCAGCGCCGTACAGCTTCGTCATCGGCGTAGACGCCGCCGGCGTGGTCGTTCACAATCTCCAAGGGCCGGCCGGCGTCGTCGCGCCAGTCACGAGCGCGAATGAATATGAAGGTATGCTTTATTTGGGGAGCGTCGAAGACGATGCCATCGGCCGGATTGCGGCGCCGTAACGCGCCGGACCTGTCTCGACCAGGTGTAGCTGCCGATTGCGGCGTGTCCCGCTGGCCCCGTGGCGCGGACAGTCGGACGGGGATTATTCATGGAGCGCCAGGAAGTGGGCAACGGTGGATTCGCCGAGCGAATCGAGGTTGTAGCCGCCTTCCAGTAACGAAACAACCTTACCGCCAGCGACGCCCTTTGCCATGCGCGTCATTTCCGCGTAGGTTTCGGTCTCGAGGCGTTGAGAAGCCAGCGGGTCCATTTGGTGCGCATCGAACCCGCAGGAAATCAGCAGAAACTCCGGTTCGAAACTTGCGAACTCCGGAAGAATCTTGTTCGCCAAGGCGTCCAGCCATTCCTTGGGTCCGTTGCCCCATTCCATCTGAACGTTCAAGTTCGTGTTGTTCTTGCCCCGCTCGTTGGGATAACCCGTGCCCGGGTAGAGCGGGTGCTGGTGGATGCTCGCGTAGTAGACGGAATCGTCGTTGTAGAACGTGTGCTGCGTGCCGTTGCCGTGATGGACGTCCCAGTCGAGGATGGCGACCCGGCCCACGCCGCGCACTTCCTGCATCCACCGCGCCGCGACCGCGATGTTGTTGAACAGACAGAAGCCCATGGCGCGATCGGACTCGGCGTGATGTCCCGGCGGGCGCATGGCGGAAAAGGCGTTCTTACACTTGCCGTCTAGCACGGCCTTGCAGCACGCGATCGCGCCGCCCGCCGCCAAAAGGGACGCGTCCCACGAAGCTTCCATCATGGTCGTATCCTGATCCGGATACGGCAAATTCTCCGCGCAAGTTTCCCGGATCGTATCAATATGCGCCTGCGTGTGGACGCGCAGGAGATCTGCGACCGTTGCCGGGGCGACCGGTACGCGCGGGGGATCCAGCTTCGACTGCGCGAAGGCCTCCATGATGGCGTTGAGCCGGGCAGGGCATTCGGGATGGCCTGGGCCCGTATCGTGCAATAAGCCCTCCTCGCGGTAGGCGAGCATGGTATTCGGCATGAATCCTCCTAACTGCGGCAGAGTTAATAGCTGCACTCACCTGCGGTGGCGCTTCAAGGGATAGGGCCAATCGTAATATCAAATTGGGTCCCGTACAACCCAGCAGTAAACGTGGCAGGGTTCGTGCCGTCCCGAACCTGGCGGACTTCACCGGGAATTCGGAAATCGCTTCCCACGTGTCTGGCGAACGAAGGGATGTTGTTTGACGCTCCCGAAGACCCCGCAGGTTTGTCCCGAAAAGTAGCCGTGAATATTTGCACGATTAGGGTCAAAAGTGGTAAACTGCGGGCGATGTCTGGTTTTGGGGGGTCGGGCTCGTATCAGCGGCCCACGCAAGGGAGACGCGTGGATTCGTTTCACCGCTTTAGCCGCCTCACCATCGGAGTCACGCTGGTCCTTACGACAGCAATTGCCGGGATCCTGGCGGTTTACGACACAGCCGCAGCCAAAGGCTTTCTGCTGGGAGGCTTGGCCGGCGCGGCGGGATTCTGGCTGATGGCGAACCGGGCCAGGACGATGGGCTCCATCGCCCCCGAGGAATTGCCCTACCGGATCTATCGGTGGGCATTCGTCCGAATCGCCTTGTACGCAGGGTTTTTGGCACTTGCGTACCGGGTGGATGGTCGAGAATACCACGGGCTTATCGGGGCCGTATTCGGGCTCCTCATAGTTCGGGTAGTCTTGACCGGACTTGGGTTGACGATGGGCCGGGTGAAGACAGAGAATAAGACGAATTTCGGGTGAATTTGGGGGTTGGGGGAATGGGACCCCATTCAAGTCAGCAGCAGTATTCATGATTCCCCCTGAACGGCCCTGAAGTCAGTGGCATTCTAACGATGGGAGTTTACGATGTCGTCGCTCGTGCAGAATATCCTCGCCCTTGAGCAAGAGGCGAGCGCGGTCGTGGCGCGCGCCCACGAGCAGGCCACTCATCTCGCGAAAGAGGCCGACGAGACCATCCGGTCGCAGCGTAGCGCGCAGCTTCAGGAATCGGAGAAGCGCGTGGAAGAGTACCGCAAATCCGCGGCGGAACGGTTTGAGATCGACAAGAGCGAGGCGGAAGCGAGTCACAAAGCGGCACTGGCCGCAATCGATCAGATTCCCGCCGCCCGGATACAGCAGCAGGTGGATCGCATCGTGAACGCCTTTAAGGGGATGTAGGCTCCATGGCCATCGATCCCATGAAAAAAGTGACTATCCTGTGCCCGGTGGGCTCATCGCGCCGGTTGAACCGGGCATTGCACGCGCTGGGAACCGTCGAATTGATCGATGCGGTCCCGGATTTCGAGGAGGCCGGCGATGCGCTTTCGCGCAAAGACGTATCGACGGAGCAAACCGATCTGCAGCTCCAGAAGCTCCATTTGATTATGGGGCTGATCGAGGAGTTTGCACCCGAGGAGCAGAGCTTCCTCGAGGGGTTGACGCCGCTGCCGCTTGTCATTGAACCCAAGGAGTTGGACGAGGCTATCCGGTCCTACGATCTCGACGGGACCTTTGAGATTGCCCATGACCTTGACGACGCGTACAAGCGCGCTGAAAGGCGCATGAGCGAGATTCAAGCGCAACTCGAAACCCTGGCGCCACTGGAGGA
Organism: Candidatus Hydrogenedentota bacterium; assembly: GCA_023384315.1. GTDB lineage: Bacteria > Hydrogenedentota > Hydrogenedentia > Hydrogenedentales > SLHB01 > JAHDWY01. The sequence goes on from JAHDWY010000023.1 coordinate 9,918, forward strand.
CCTACCGCTTACCGTCTCCGATCTGAAATCGCCGAAGCACGTGCGCATGCAGTTCGGAACGATTCCGGCACGGAATCTGGAGAGTTTTGGAAAGAATCCGGAAGCGCAGGCCACCCTTGCCTGGGAGCCGGTGGCCTCCGGCCAGGCATTGCGCCAGAAGCGCAACGGAAACGGCAGCGGCAGTAACGGGGCTGCTCCCAAATCGGATGCCGTTCGCGTTGTTGTGACGTACCTAGTGGAGGACGAAGAGACAGCGCGGCGGCTGTTGTCGGAAGTCCAGTTTGAAGAGATTCCGCTGCCGGACATTCGCGGCAAGGTGCGCGATCGCATCCGCGAGTTGAACGGCGACTTCAACGAGTGCGAGCGGCAAATCGAGCACGTGCGCGATGAGGCCATCAAGCTGGCCGAGTCACGACGCACGGTCAAGGTGTTGCTGGCCTACTGGGAAAGCACGCGAAAGCGGCAATTGGCCCGGGGCAACACCGCCGAAGGCCGCTGGGTGCATATCGCGGAAGGGTACACGCGCGCCAGACAGGTGTGCGACTTGCAGCGGATGTTGCAGCGCGAGCTTCCGGAAACTTCTCTGATCATCCGAGACCCCGAACCCGGCGAAGACGTGCCGGTGAGCATTACCTTGCCCAAGCTCGTGCGCCCAATCCAGATGTTGGTGAACTTGTTCGGATTGCCGCCCTATGCGAACTTCGATCCATCGCCGTTTATTGTCTTTAACTTCACGCTCTTCTTCGGCATCTGCTTCGGCGACGTCGGGTACGGCACGATGCTGACGCTGCTGGGCTGGTATATCGCGCGCAAGACGCGTCTCTATGAGGGTGTCCATTTCTTCGCAAAACTGCTTATGCTGGCGGGCGTCAGCACGATCGTCTTCGGGCTGCTCTTTGGATCGTGGTTCGGCGATCTGTACAACCCCGAGTATCTTGGTGAGAACAACCCGCTCTTGCGGGTCAAGAATGTATTCCAAATCACGGACCCGCTGGCGGACCCGGTGACGATGCTCGTCGCCGCGTTGTGCGTCGGGATGCTGAACCAATTCTACGGAATTGGCCTCAAGATGTATGGCGCGGCGAGGCAAGGCGACTGGGTCACGGCGTTCTGCGACGGATTATTGTGGCTGATTACTTTGCCCGGCATGGTTATCGCCATCAGCACGATCTTCGTGGAGTTGCCGTCTTTGGTCTTCAATATCGGTGTGGGCATGTTTGTCGTTGGCGCCATTGGCCTGGTTCTCACGCAAGGTCGTGACGCCGAGGGAATCGTGGCCAAGATTGGCACGGGCGTCGTCAGCCTCTACGGGATCGTGGGCAGTTACGGCTGCACGGCATTTATCGGCGACACGTTGTCCTATTGCCGCTTGCTCGCGCTCGCGTTGACGACATCAATCGTGGGACTGACGGTCAACATGATCGGCGGCTTGCTGGCGGAGAGCGTGCCTTACGTCGGCACGGTGCTCTTCATCGTCGTGTTGGTCGTCGGCCACACCTTCAATTTCGCCATCAGCATGCTGGGCGCCTTCGTGCACGCCATGCGTTTGATTTTCGTGGAGTTCTTCGGGCGGTTCTACGAAGGGGGCGCAAAACCCTTCGAGCCGCTGGGATTCGATTCGCCTTCGTACGTATTGAAACGGTCGCAGTAAACCCGGCCCCGGACAAAGGCCAGTGAAATGAAGTCACGCCACGGCGTGGCGGGGAGTAAATCCCCAAGGAAAGGATGGAGGACGCGGAACATGGATCTTCAGTTGTCAGTTGAGCTGGGGCGGGGACTCGCCTTTACTGGTGCCGCGCTGGCGTTCGCATTGGGCGGCTGCGGTTCGGCGAAAGGTATCGGAATCGCTTCCCAGGAAGCCGCCGGGGTGCTCAGCGAGAAGCCGGGCCTGTTCGGCCGATTGCTGGTGATGGTTGCCCTGCCGGGCACCCAAGGGTTTTATGGATTCATCACGGCCTTCATGATGGCCCAGCAGACCGGACTCATCGGCGGCACGGTCAACGTGACGCCGGGCACGGGCCTCGCGCTCGCGCTCATCGGTTTCGGCGCCGGCCTCGCGCTGTACGTCAGCGCGGTCAACCAGGGGCAGGCTTCCGCCGCGGGTATCGCACTCATTGGCCGTCGTGAAGACGCTGCGGGACGCGCTCTGCTATTCCCGGCCCTGGTGGAAACCTACGCCGTGGTTGCGTTGCTCGCAGCGATTCTGTTCATTCTGTGGCTGACCAACAGCGCGGAAACGTCCAACGTGCTCGAATACATTCGGGCCGCGCAATAACCCGTCGGCCCGCGAACCACACGATAATCAGGGAGCACCATCGTGGGACTTGAAAAGATCCAGGAGGCCGTAAAGACCTCGGCGCAGAAAGAGGCCGATCTGATCGTGCGCGCGGCCCAACGTTCTGCGGAGGAGCGGATCGAGGCCGAACGCGAAGCTGCCGCCCGCGATGCGGAGCGTCAGTATCAGGCGGCGACCCGGGCCATCGAGGAAGAGTTTGGCCGGAAGCTGCTGCAGGTAAAAGGCGCCCAGGGCAAGCAGTTGCTCGAAAAGCGCAACGGCCTGTTGAAACGCGTTTTCGACCAGGCGCGGCAGCAGATCGTCAGCATGGACTCGCAGGAGTACACGCGAATCATGAGCGGCTTGCTGGACCGCGCCGCCGGCGACTGCGGCGGGAAACTTCGGATTCACCCCAAGGACAAGGCCGCCTTTGAGAAGGTGCTCAGCGAGTTCAATGGGAAGCGCGCCGGCAAAACGGTGACCATCGACGAGTCGAAGCCCTTGCCCGAGCAGGGCGGGTTCATCTTCGTGAGCGACACCTTCGAGGTGGATCAGACCGTGGGAACGTTGTTGAGTGACATGGAACACGAATTGGCGCCGCAGATCGCGGCCGATTTGTTCAGCGAGTAGGATGCGGAAGCGGCGGTGATAGCCTTAACACCATTCAACCCCGATTGGGGATTCGTCTGCGGGCGGGTGAGCACATTGGAAGCGCGCCTGCTCACGCCGGAGTTCTTTAACACCATGGTGTCCCATCCGAAACTGGAAGACGTTATGCGCCAGTTGCAGGACACGCCGTTGCGCGATTTCGCCGTGTCCGGCGCGGACTTCCAGGACTGGAGCGGGATTATCGATCAGTATTTCCACGACCTCGTGAAGTCGATTCGCAAGGATTGTCCGAACCCGGCGATCGCCAACCTGTTCATACTCCGCGACGATTACCAAAACCTGAAGATCGCCGTGACGGGACAAAACACCTATCCCTTCCCGAGCGCGACCCTGGAGCCGGAGAAGTTGGCGGGCGTGTCCGGCGGTGACGCGTCGCATCTGCCGTCGCCTTTCCGGGAAGCGGCATCGGCCGCGCTGGCCTCGGTCGAGGAGACGCGCAATCAGCAGATGGTGGACGTGGTACTCGACGCGGCTTATCTGCGTCACATCCTTTCCCTGCGCGAGACCACGAAATCAGAGCTGGTGCGGACGTATATCGAGGACTTTGTGCTGTCCCATGCGCTGGTCGCCATCTGGCGGCGCTACGAAACAGGCGTCTCGGCCAAAGCGATTCAGCGGTACCTGATCCCCATGGGTAACCTGACGTCCACGCTGTCCGCCGTGTTGAATGCGGGCGAACCGTCCAACTGGCCGGATGTCGTGCGCGGTTCCATTGGCGAACTGTTGCGTCAAGCCATCGAACAAGACGAAAGCGATGCGGCGCGCCGGTTCGAGGATCTGTCCACGAACCATCTCGTGGCAATCACACAGCGCGGCCAGGGGCAGGTGTCCGGGCCGGAACGCGTGCTGGCGTATCTGCGGACCCTCGCGAGCGAAGCTCACAACCTGAAACTAATCGTCTGCGGACGGTTAAGCCGGATCGAGCCGGACAACCTCAAGCGGCGGATGCGGGTGGCTCATGGTTAGAGCGGTTGCAGTCGGCGAACGGCACCTGATCCTCGGATTCAAGGGCGTTGGCTTCGAGATCGTGGGATGCTCCGACGCTACGAGCCTCCACGCGGAGCTTGGCAAGCTGTCGCGCGATCAGGATGTCGCTCTTGTTCTCATTACGGAAAGTATGGCGAAGGAAGCGCCGGAGGCCATCGAGCTGTTTCGCGAACGCAGCCAGGGAATCTTGACGATCATCCCCACGCACGAGGGAAGCCAGCATTACAGTTTCGAAATCATGAAGAAGGCCGTGGAACGCTCCATCGGCGTCGACATATTAGGCAAAGAGCAATAGTACCTGCGGTGCAGCGGCCCTGTTGGAAGGGGCGCGCAAACGGTAAAGGTAGAAGCGGTGAGCAACGAGCACGGAGTAGTGGTGAAAGTGTCGGGCCCCTTGGTGGTGGCCCGCGGTTTGGGCAGGGCGCGCATGTTCGAGATGGTGCGCGTCGGCGAAGAACGCCTCTTCGGCGAGATCATCGAGATCCGGGGCGAAGACTTCTCCGTCCAGGTCTATGAAGAAACCGAAGGCATCGGACCCGGTCAGCCCGTGTTTCGTACCGGCGAGGCCTTGAGCGTGGAGCTTGGACCCGGACTCATCAAGTCCATTTACGACGGCGTTCAGCGCCCGCTCGACAAGCTGCAGCAGGACTTCGGCGACTTTATCGTGCGCGGCGCCGAACGGCCGGCACTCGACCGCGACGCCCAATGGGAATTCGTTCCCGTTGCGAAGGAAGGCGACGAAGTTGCCGCCGGCGTCGTGCTCGGCACGGTGCAGGAAAGCAAACTCGTCGTTCATAAGATCATGGTCCCGCCGGGAACGAAAGGGAAGGTCAAAAAGATTGGCCCGGTGACCGGCAACGTAGAGACCGAAGTGGCCGTGCTCGAGACCGCTAACGGCCCCGTCTCGGTCAACATGATCCAGCGGTGGCCAGTCCGGCACGGCCGTAACGTGGCGCGCAAATTGCCGCCGACGGTGCCACTGGTTACGGGCCAGCGCGTCATCGATATGTTTTTCCCGCTGGCCAAAGGAGGCACGGCCTGCGTGCCGGGTCCTTTCGGAAGCGGCAAGACGGTGGTGCAACACCAGCTCGCGAAATGGTCCGACGCCAACGTCATCGTCTATGTGGGTTGCGGCGAGCGCGGCAACGAAATGACGGACGTGCTCATGGAGTTTCCGGAGCTGAAAGACCCGACATCCGGCGAGCCGTTGATGGAACGCACCGTACTAATTGCCAATACCTCCAATATGCCGGTGGCCGCACGCGAGGCGTCGGTGTTCACCGGCATCACCATCGCCGAGTATTTCCGCGACATGGGATACTCGGTCGCGCTGATGGCCGACTCGACGAGCCGTTGGGCCGAGGCTATGCGCGAAATGTCCGGCCGTCTTGAAGAAATGCCCGGCGAAGAAGGCTATCCTGCGTATTTGGGTTCGCGGATCGCCAGCTTCTACGAGCGTTCCGGAAACGTGGTCTGTCTCGGTTCGGAGCAACGGGAAGGTTCCCTTTCGCTCATCGGCGCCGTGTCGCCTCCCGGTGGCGACTTGTCGGAGCCGGTCGTCCAGGCGACGCTGCGCGTGGTCAAGGTCTTCTGGGGGTTGGACGACAAGCTGGCGTTCGCGCGCCACTTCCCCGCCATCAACTGGCTGACATCGTATTCGCTCTATCAAGACGTCATCGACCGCTACGCCAACGAGACCTACGACAAGGATTGGGAATCCGCGCGCAAACGGGCTATGGCCATCTTGCAGCGCGAGTCGGAGCTGGACGAACTCGTGCGCCTGGTCGGTATCGACGCGCTGGCCCACGACGACCGGTTGCTGATGCAGGCCGCGAAGATGGTGCGCGAAGACTTCCTGCACCAGAACGCCTTCGACGAGCGCGACAGTTACACGTCCATGCCGAAACAGTTGCGGCTGTTGAAGGTCATCCTTCACTACTTCGACGAAGCGCGCGCGGGGATGAAGGAAGGTGCGGAACTCAGTGCCTTGCTCAATCTGAAGTCGATGGACGACGTGGCCCGCGCCAAATTGATCCCCGAAGACAAGCCCGAAGAATACGAGGCCCTGATGCAGCGCATTACGGAAGAAATCCAAGCCCTGCCGAGAGACTAACGGCGGGAATCATGGGAGCGAGAGCGTGATTACTCGAGAGTACAGAACGGTCAAACAGGTGGTCGGCCCCCTTATCCTCGTGGAAGGGGTGGAAGGGATCACCTACGGCGAACTGACCGACATCAAGCAGGACGACGGTACGCTCCGGCGCGGCCGCGTGCTCGAGGTAAACGGCGACAAGGCCATGGTGCAGGTCTTCGAAGGCACCAGCGGCTTGTCCCCCCAGGATCTGAAAGTGAAGTTCCTGGGCAAAGGTCAGGAGCTTGGCGTGTCGGAAGACATGCTGGGCCGCGTGTTTGACGGGTTCGGCCGCCCCATCGATGACGGCCCGGAACTGATTCCCGAGAAGTGGCTCAACATTAACGGCAGCCCCATGAACCCCTTCGCGCGGGACTATCCGAACGAGTTCATCCAGACTGGCATCTCGACCATCGACTTGTTGAATACGCTCGTCCGTGGCCAGAAGCTCCCCATTTTCTCGGCGTCGGGTCTTCCCCACTCCCGGCTTGCGGCGCAAATCGCGCGCCAGGCGACCACGCTGAAGTCAGGCGAGAAGTTCGCCGTAATTTTCGCCGCCATGGGCATCACCTTCGAAGAATCCGAATTCTTCGTGGCCGACTTCAAGCGGACCGGCGCCATCGAGCGCGCGGTGCTCTTCATGAACCTGGCTGACGACCCGCCCATCGAACGCATCGCGGTGCCTCGCATGGCGCTCACGGCGGCGGAATTCCTCGCCTACGAGAAGGGCATGCACGTGC